>JBAYMP010000030.1:0-25209 GCA_041663505.1 Bacteroidales bacterium
AAAAGGGCACTTCCCTGAAAAAGCATTCCTATCTCTTTGTGGATATTTTTCTTATTCTTAAAATTCAGTTTGTTAAAGAGAACATCTTCGTACCACACCTCTCCGCTATTGGGTTCGTGAAGACCTACAAGAGATTTAAGCAAAACGGTTTTGCCTGAACCGCTGGCCCCTATTATGAGTGAGCACTCTCCGGGATTGAAGTTGATGGAAATATCCTTCAGAACCTGTTTTCCACCAAAATATTTATTCAGTTTTATTACTCGGATCATCTTTGTTTTTGCTTTAGTTGATTTAGTTGAGCATCAGTTGTGTTATAACCAGATTGATTACGAGTATCAACACGCTGCTCACAACAATTGCTTTGGTGCTGGCTCTGCCAACTCCTAAGGAACCTCCGGATGCATAATATCCGTAAAAAGATGAAACGCTTGTTATTATAAAACTGAATGCGGACATCTTAATCATACTGTAGAAGATATAGTAAGATCTGAACGAGTACTGAAGCCCATCGATGTACTGGCTCAGGTCTATTACTCCTGTAAATATTATTATACCGGCACCTCCCACAAGCCCGAGCATAAAGCTCATCAGCATAATAAGTGGATTGAAGAGGGTTGCTGCAGCTATCTTTGGGAGAATAAGGTAATTTGCTGAGTTGATACCCATCATCTCCATGGCATCAATTTGTTCGCTTATCCTCATACTTCCTATCTCGGAGGAGATGTTGGAACCTACCTTTCCTGCGAGAATCAGAGCCACCATAGTAGAACAGAACTCCAGCACAAGACTCTCTCTGGTCATATATCCCACATACATTTTGGGAATAAACGGGTTCTCCATATTGTATGACGTCTGAATTACAATTACGGCTCCTATAAAGACAGATATTACTGCGATGATGGGGATTGAATCCAAAACCAACTTATCTGTATCTATAAAGAACTGCTTCCAGAATAACTTCCATTTGTTCGGTTTGCTGAAGACCACCTTCATCAGGAGGAAGTATCTGCCTATAAGTTCAAGTGATTTTTTCATTTATTATTGATTCTTCGCAAAAATACCTAATTATCGGGAATTTTTATATTCCATTTTTGACTATCTTCGCGACAAATTTAAAGAAACGTTTGAACTTACTATATCATATTGCGTTAAGATTTTATTATTCAATTATTTATATTGTGGGGCCCTTTAATAGAAAGGCTTTTTTGTTTTATCATGGAAGAGTCGGTCTTTTGGAGAACATTCGTGAACAGGTTAAATCCGATGAGCCGATTGTCTGGTTCCACTGCGCATCTGTTGGCGAATTTGAACAAGGCAGACCGGTAATTGAATCGTACAAAAAACACAATCCTTCTCACAAAATATTGCTTACCTTCTTCTCTCCGTCTGGATATGAGTTGAGGAAAAATTATCCTCTTGCAGACTGGGTTTTCTATCTTCCGATGGACATCAAAAGAAATGCAGCCTCCTTTCTCGATGCGGTAAAGCCAAGTATGGCCATTTTTATTAAGTACGAGTATTGGTTCAACTATCTCTACGGACTTAAAAAGAGGGGAGTACCCACTTATGTTGCTTCTGCCATATTCATGCGCAATCAGAGATTTTTCAAATGGTACGGCGGCCTTTTCAGAGGCATGCTTAAGACGTTTACACATATCTTTGTTCAGGATCAGACCTCTGCCGACCTTCTTAAAACAATCGGCATTACCAATGTAACCGTAAGCGGTGATACAAGGTTCGACAGGGTTTACCAGATTACCAAGGCAAACGGGCAGTTGGAGCATATCCGTATTTTTGCCGAAGGGAGCCCTTGCTGGGTTGCCGGGAGTACATGGCCTGTAGATGAGGAGATGATTGCTGCGATCTTTGCGGACTTACCCTATAACAAATTAATAATCGCCCCTCACGAAGTTCATCAAAAGCATATTGCTAAGATTATTGCCTGTTTCCCAAATTGCGAAGTGATAAAATACAGTCAGATAAAGGATTTGAAAGTAAATCCGGAAATTGAGGTAAGACTAAGAGAGGCCCGGGTTTTAATAATTGATACTATCGGAGTTTTATCTACCGTATACAAGTATGGCTCTTTTGCATATATCGGAGGTGGCTTTGGAACCAGTATCCACAATACGCTTGAGGCTGCAACATACGGGATTCCTGTAATGTTTGGCCCTAAGTACAATAAATTCAGGGAGGCTGTAGATCTTGTGAATCTGGGTGGTGCCAGATCGATAAAGAATACAGTTGAGTTGGATTTACAGACAAAACAATTCCTGTTGGACAATGAAGTACGCAGCAAGTGTGGTGCAATCTGCAGGGAGTATATAGAAAAAAATGTCGGTGCCACAGAATGTGTCACAGAACATCTTCTCTTAAAGTAGGTCTATAGTTCAATTCTGATACCTATATTCCCATTAATACCAAATCCCCAGTATCCACGGAAGCTCTCTAAGGTGTGGCCGGTACCGTCTTTACCTCTCTCAATATACTGTTCGTCAAAGAGGTTGTTTATATTAAGAAAAAGTGTTGTGGAGAGATTTCCCTGCTTACTTACGGCCACACCCCAGTTTTTTCTCCAGGTTAAACCAACATTTACAAGGTTATAATCGGGAAGCCGGTATGATGCCGACCGGTCTTCCGGGTCGGTTCTGTAAGTGGGGTCAAAGTCGGCGTAAAGGCGGCTATTGTATTTCCAGTCGGCATTAAACTGAACTCCTTTGGCGAGAGTAATCTCTGCCAAAACAGAAAGTTGTGTCTGGGGGGCATCTCCCACAGGCAGACCGTCGCTGTATACATTTATCTTATCGATAATAAGTCCGGAGTATGGGTCGTAGATATTGGCAGAAACATCGTTCTTCCACTTCCAGTTTCCGAATGAGGCATAGGCGTTAAGGTTGAGCCACTCTGTGAGATGGTGGTTTGCTGAGAGTTCGAGCCCGTAGTGCAGAGCATCCAAACCTTGAATCATATAGAGGTAAGTGGAATTATCCAACTGCTTGTAAGGGTCGGACATCACCGTCTTGTTCTTCCAGTAGGCACAATATGTAGTCAGTTCAAGTGTACCTTTCTGGTGGATATACCTGTAGCCCAGTTCCGCCAGAATGTTTTTCTCATTTTTTACATTGGAGGTGAGCACATTGGTACCGTTCGAGAAAAATACATCTGAATATGGAAGACGGCTGTACACAGCAGCGTTTAAATAGACAGAATTTCTTCGGGAGAATCTGTATAGTGCACCTCCTTTCACACTATAACCGAATGCAGATGTGGAAGGACTGTTTACTTCAGTTGCAAGGCTTGATGGATTATCCACATAATTATACTTGTCCCATCTCTGGTAGCTGCTCCACATAAGCGAAGCGCCCCCTCTTATGTCCCAATCGCTGCTCTTATAATTTCCGGTCAGATAGGTTGTAGCGTGGTTTATAATCTTGCCGTTGTTAGTACGGATATAATCTCCAACCTTCTTTACCGGATTTCTGCCTGCCAACCCTGCAAGGGATTTATTTTTGTAGTCCTCATACCAGTATTCACCTCCCAAAAGGTCCGTGATCTTCTCCTTTTCCCATGTTGAATAATATTGATAATGAACACCTCCCTGCAGGTTGAGCCCATTGTTCACCTGGTAGCTTAAATTGCTTTTAAAACCTGTCTGAGTATGACCGGCAAGGTAATCGCTCAGAATGTTTTTTGACGATCCGGCTTCGCCATAACTGAGATCTTGTGGAATTCCTTCATTGGCCGCCACTACCGCATCCCAGTCTATGTGCCCCTCTTTTTGGAAATCTATTATTCGTTCGCCTTTGGATTCCGACCAATTTCCTCCGCCATCACCGACCGAAAGATAGAGGGTATTTGCTACATCTGTCTTTTCGTTTGGAGAGTAAAAATGGTTAAGGGTTATGTATGGTTTGTGATAGAAGTTCTCGCTTAAATTTTTTGGTTTACCATCCAGATATCCCCAGTTTTTGCTGTATTTGAGTCCGTATTGTTCAATTTCGGCCGAACTCAGTCTTACAGACCTTTGCTGATGCCTTTCAGGAGAGCCGAGTGCTGTGAGCAAAAGACGGTGCTTTTCATTTATTTTCTTGCTAACATTGAGCATGTAGGCCCACGAGTTAATATCGGACTTCTCTACATATCCTTTGCCCCAGGCATACGAGGCCATCAGCGACATTGCCCAACCCTTTTGGTTCTGGCCGGTATTCAGATTAAAAAAACTCTTTCCTTGCCCGTAATCGGTGTAGAAAATTCCGGTGGAAAATGATGGTTTCTGATTTGTGGTGTTTGTAATTATATTAATTGTTCCTCCCACCGAGTTGTCGGAGAGCATAGATGCTCCTATACCTTTTTGTATCTGTATGGAGTACGTAGCATCTGCCAGTCCGAGCCAGTTGTTCCAGAACATATTCCCTGTGACCAACCCTGAAATTGGAATTCCGTTCAGCAAAACAGAGATATTCTCCTGCTTGAAACCACGGATATTAATTTTTGCATCACCATAGCTGCCTGACTCACTGGTTGCGTAGATTCCGGGGATATCCTTCATTAACTCCGGATAGGTTACCCCAATGGCCTTTCTTGCAATTTCGTCGTTGCTGATAGTCCTTAGCCTCAGTGGTGATGAACGTTCATTGACAAATGAAGCTGATACAGTAATTTCCTTGAGGTAGATTTCAAGACTGTCCTTATCTTGAGAATCAGTTCTCGTAGAGTCGATCTTGACGTAACCAGCTTTGACGGTTGAGTTGCTAAATCCATCCGATTTGGATATTGATGAATTTTTGTCTGTCGGAATTGTGTAAGCCAATGAGCTTACATGGAAAAGTAGGGGAATGCAAAGCATCAAAACCCTACAAATTGTGTTTGTATTGTTTGTTTTCATAATGTCTTCTTCCTTCCAGACTTTAACTGTCGGTACCGTAGTTTCAAACGGTTCTGCCATTTACGGCTCGCGGACTATACCGCCGATCGGGAATCACACCCTGCCCTGAAGATTTATGGATGCAAATATACAAAAAAATTATATGTCCAAGTCATTCGTGGTATTACGTTGTATAATAATGAGTTACATGTCTTATGGATATTATGTAATCCGTTGACAAACAGTATGTAACCACGAATGACTTGGACAATAAATTTGGACAATAAATTTCTTTTTGTATCTTTGAAGTAGTCTAAAATAAAATTAAGAGGAGGGAGAAATTGTGGGAAGGATCAGAAGACTTTCGGAGGTAGGAATCTACCATGTTTATCTAAGGGGAAATTCAAAAAACATCATTTTTTACGACAACCAGGACAGAATTCAATTCTGTAAGAGGCTCGAGAAATTTTCTTTGGTTCACGATGTGAAATTTTACGCTTATGTGCTGATGGATAATCATATCCACCTGCTTTTAAAAGTAAATGTCTTAAAAGCAAATGCATTAAGTGATTTTGTATCTTCTGTAATGAAGAGTTTCGTATGCTGGTACAATCGAAAGTATAAATTGTCTGACCGGCTTTGTCAGAGCCCTTTTAATAGTGCACCTAAAAATAGCATAGAGAAAATTAAATGTTCTCTTGTTTATGTCCTTCAGAATCCGGTGAAAGTAAAAATGTGTACTACGCCGTTTGAATACAAATGGTCTTCTGCGAATATGTATTTCAAAACAAATAGACCCTCAAGTTATTTGAGTATTGATACGGCTTTTGTTGAGACTCTATTCAGCTCTGAGAAAGATTTCAGGGAGATACTTTTATCAAGGGATATTGAAGATTCCGAAATAAGAGAAAAGGAAGATACATGGGCGAGAATATCTCATAGTGAATTATGCCTGGAACTTTCTAAGATTTTGCAGGGCAGATTTTTATCATCATTATCAAAGGCTGAATTGAAAGAAGTATCCAGTATACTTATTCATTCTACAAATGCAAGTTATGGACAAATAGCTTCACTTTTACATGTAAGTTACGACTTCGTTCGAGGATCGACACAGGACGACACACGTTAGTCATTTAACGAATAACGGAAAAAACCGGTTACTTTCACTTCTGGATCGACAGTCTTAAGATAGGCGGCTACTGTGATTTTGCCCTCCTTAACAAAGGTCTGTTCTTCTAAAGTGCTCTCTTTGAAAAATTTGTTAAGCTTACCAGTTGCAATTTGTTCAACCATACCTTCTGGTTTTCCCTCTTCGCGAATTTGTATACGGTAAATCTCGAGCTCTTTTTCTATAACCTCTTTAGGACACTCGCTCCTGCTTACAGAAACAGGGTTCATAGCTGTGATTTGCATTGCGATTTCACGGCCAACCTCGCGGCTTATCACTTTGTTGAAACCAACAATAGTAGCAAGTTTGCCGTTTGTGTGGATGTATTCTACAATGTATGGAGCCTCAAGTTTGCTGTAAGTAGCTACAACATGTTTCTCACCGCTCTTTCCTGTTTGTTGTGTGACAGCCTCTTCGATTGTCTGTTCTCCGATTTTAACTGCCTTAAGAGCAGCAAGGTCGGCAGGAAAAACTGCAAGAGCAGCATCAGCAATACTATTTGCAAGTTTTTGAAATTCAGCGTTTTTGGCAACAAAATCGGTTTCACAGCCCAGACAGGTCAAAATTGCTTTTTTATTGTCGGCACTCACTTTTGCTATAACGGCACCCTCAGTAGTTTCGCGGTCTGCCCTTTTAGCTGCTACAAGTTTACCCTTCTCACGAATGATATCTTTTGCTTTATCGAAATCACCGTTAGCCTCAAGCAATGCACTTTTACAGTCCATCATTCCGGCACCGGTCATCTGGCGTAATTTGGCAACATCTGTTGCTTTGATTTCCATATTGTTTGATTTAAAATGGGTTAATGTTAAATAATTGGAGGCTCAGCTGCCTCCTCTTCGGCTTTGTGAGATGCAGATTTGCGGGAACGCATCTTTTTACCTCCTTCAGGAGCAACCTCTTTACTGTCAGCGGCAGGACCCTCTTTCTCTTTCTCCATTTTTCTTTCTGCCAGACCTTCGGAAACCGCCTGGCAAAGGATCTCAATAATTAGAGCTATAGATTTAGCTGCATCGTCGTTCGCAGGAATCACGTAATCAATCGGACCCGGATCGCAACAAGTATCAACCATCGCGATTACTGGTATATTCAGACGATTAGCCTCTTTTACAGCGTTCATTTCTTTTTGAATATCTACAACGAACAGGGCGGAAGGCAGGCGGTTAAGATCTGCTATTGAACCCAGGTTCTTCTCCAACTTTGCTCTCTGACGGGTAACCTGCAATCTCTCACGTTTAGCAAGAGTCTCAAAAGTACCGTCTGTAAGCATTTTATCTATGGTGTTCATCTTCTTTACCGCCTTACGGATAGTAGGGAAGTTAGTGAGCATTCCACCCGGCCAGCGCTCTGTAACATAAGGCATGTTAACAGCCTTGGCGTTTTCGGCAACTATATCTTTTGCCTGTTTTTTTGTCGCTACAAATAAAATTTTACGGCCACCACGAGCCAGTTGTTTCATCACATTTGCAGCTTCATCTATCTTGATAACGCTCTTGTGCAGATCAATTATATGGATCCCATTCTTCTCCATAAAAATGTAGGGAGCCATCTTTGGATTCCACTTTCTCTTTAGGTGGCCAAAATGTACACCTGCATCAAGTAGGTCTTGGAAATTTGTTCTAGGCATTTTTTTTAATTTTTTTTTTAATTTTTAATTTCTCTTTTTATCAATCGAGAGTAGTGTCTCCAGTCTCTCAGATTTTCCGCAGCCGGACAAATTACTGGTAGCTATAAATTGCAGATAATGCGTTTCTACAGGTCCTGTGATTTTATATCCTGACTGTGCAAGGTTCGTCAGCCTCTTTGTTAATAATATTATACTAACGTTTGCTGAATTGGAAGCGTTTACGGGCACCAGGTTGTCCAGGTTTCTTTCTCTCAACCTCTCTGGGGTCGCGGGTAAGAAGGCCATTTGACTTAAGTACGGGACGATAATTCTCTACATCAATCTTGCATAGAGCGCGAGCAATAGCGAGGCGCAAAGCCTCTGCCTGACCTTTGATTCCACCGCCATCAAGATTTACTTTGATGTCAAATTGCGATTGAGTATTGGTCAACTCTAAAGCCTGCTTTACGATATACTGAAGAGTCTCCTCTTTGAAGTAACCCTCAAGAGGTCTGTGGTTAATCGTAATGTTACCTTTACCTGTGTTTACATAAACGCGAGCAACTGCTGATTTTCGTCTTCCAAGGGCGTTAATTACTTCCATGCTCTGTTTAAATTTCGTTTAAATTAATTTGTTTTGGTTGCTGTGCCTGATGAGGATGCTCCGAACCTTCATAAACATAAAGATTACGGAATAATTCCGCTCCAAGTTTGTTTTTTGGCAGCATGCCCTTAACGGCGTGCTCAACTACGGCTAACGGCTTACGATCCAATAACGCCTTTGGAGTTTCGAATCTCTGCCCGCCAGGATAACCGGTGTGACGAACGTACACCTTGTCTGTCAACTTTTTACCTGTAAAGCGGACCTTTGTAGCATTGATAACAATAACACTATCTCCGCAGTCCACGTGTGGGGTAAAGTTGACCTTGTTCTTGCCACGCAGAATAAGCGCTACTCTTGAAGCAAGCCTTCCTAATACTTGATCGGCGGCATCAATAACTACCCATTCTTTGTTGACGGTAGCTGCATTTGCCGACACGGTCTTGTAGCTCAATGTGTCCACTTTGTTGATTTTTAGATTAATACATTAATTTGTTGCGATTTCCCCATAAAATATGGGGCTGCAAAGATATAACTATTTTTTAAAGTGACAAAATCCGACTTATTTCATACCAGTTTTTATTTATCTCATTATGTCTGCTGCAGGCCTCCTCAAACGGAGTATAAACTGTCTGGTTCTGCATCATCCCCACCATGACGCCAAACCGGCCTTGCATTATCGCATTTACAGCTTCGTGACCAAGAATACTTGCCAGCACCCTGTCGTTGCAACTTGGAGAGCCACCACGCTGAATATGTCCCAGCGTTGTCACCCTTATTTCATAATTAGGAAGACGGACTTTTACCTTCTCCGCAACCTCCAGAGCTCCACCGCTGTCTTCACCCTCAGCAACTATTATAATCCCCGATGTTTTGTTTTTACGTCTGTCCAACTCCATGTAGCTGCACAACTTGTCTATATCGGTGTGTATTTCCGGAACCAAAGTAGCCTCTGCACCAGTTGCAATAGCTGTATTGAGAGCGATAAATCCGGAGTCGCGGCCCATAACCTCCACAAAAAAGATTATGTTGTGAGAATCGGCAGTATCTCTAAGCTTATCAACAGCAGAAACGGCAGTATTTATGGCAGTGTCAAAACCGATAGTATAATCCGTTCCATAAATATCATTGTCGATAGTGCCGGGAACACCAACCACCGGAAAGCCAAACTCCTTGTATAGCAGATTGGCACCACGGAAAGATCCGTCTCCGCCAATCACCACAAGAGCATCGATGCAGGCCTCTCTCATATTTTCATAAGCAACCTTTCTCACCTCCTTGTCCTTGAATTCGGGGCAGCGGGATGACTTAAGCATTGTTCCGCCCTGAGAGATAATTTTTGAAACAGAATGAGACTGCATACTCATAAATTGCTTGTTCAACAGACCGGAGTATCCTCTCATTATGCCAACCACCTCGAACTGATTGTATATAGCTGTCCTGACTACCGCCCTGATGGCAGCGTTCATTCCCGGCGAGTCTCCTCCGGAGGTCAGAACCCCAATCCTGCAAATTTTTTTTCTACTCATAATAATTCATATTTTTTCGCGCGACAAAATTACTCTTTTTTATTCTTTTACAAATTTCTACTTTTGCAACATGAAAATTGCCGACATTGAGCTTGGGGAGCGACCCCTCTTTCTCGCACCTATGGAGAACGTAACGGATGTCTCTTTCAGGTATATATGCAAGGAATTTGGTGCAGATATGATGTATACCGAGTTTATATCCTCGGACGGACTCATCAGGGATGCCAAAAAATCGCTGGCCAAACTGGAAACATGTGAATACGAGCGACCTATAGGCATCCAAATTTATGGTCATATACCTGAAGCAATGGCAGAGGCAGCAAAGATGGCCGAATCTGCAAATCCATCACTGATAGACATAAATTTCGGTTGCCCTGTAAACAAAATTGCAAACAGAGGAGCCGGTTCCGGAATAATGCGTTATCCTGAGAAGATGCTGGAAATTACCAAAAGAGTTGTAAATGCCGTAAAATTGCCTGTTACAGTTAAGACCAGACTGGGTTGGGACGAAAATTCCAAAATTATCATGGAACTTGCAGAACGACTGCAGGATGTTGGCATAGCTGCACTTACAATACACGGAAGAACCCGTTCGCAACTTTATAAAGGTGCGGCCGACTGGACACTGATAGCAGAGGTTAAAAACAACCCAAGGATGCATATCCCCATAATCGGTAACGGCGATATAACGTCGGCCGTCACAGCCAAAGAAGCCTTTGACAAATACGGAGTGGACGGAATAATGATTGGAAGGGCCACCTATGGCAGACCATGGATTTTTAAAGAGATCAAACACTATTTTGCAACCGGAGAGATTATGCCGGAGCTGACAATATCCGAAAAGGTAGACCTCGCCAAAAGGCATCTTCTTAAATCAGTGGAGTCAAAGGGAGACAGGATTGGCGTACTGGAGATGAGAAGACACCTCTCCTGCTATTTCAAATCGTTGCCAAACTTCAAAGAGACCAGATTAAAACTTGTTACAGAAAACAGCCATATAGAACTGCTTAAAATTCTTGACCAGATAGAACAGACATATTTTTAATAAATTAACAAACAGATGAAATACACATTTGTAAACAAATACCTACTCTTTCCAATTTATTTTACTTTAAAAATCAGACACTTTTTATTTGACAAAGGGATTCTGAAAACAAAAAATTTTGATATACCTATTATATCTATTGGTAATATTACTATCGGTGGAACGGGGAAAACCCCTCATACTGAATTTCTGATAAAAGAGCTTATGCCAAAGCATAAAATAGCAGTTCTCTCAAGAGGTTATGGCAGAAAGAGCAAAGGATTCAGGATTGTAAACACCGGTGACGATGTATCGGATGTAGGCGATGAGCCGCTTCAGATGAAGAGAAAATTTGAAAATATTACAGTTGCTGTTTGTGAAAAACGGGTAGAAGGGGTAGAGGCTCTTCTCGCACTTCCACAAGAGGAACTTCCAACAGCTATTCTGCTGGACGATGCCTTCCAGCACAGATGGATATGTCCGTCCACAAATATAGTACTTGTAGACTCCGAACGGCCGTTGGAGAAGGAGTATCTCTTTCCTTTCGGAAAACTTAGAGACCTTCCTGGGCAAATTAAAAGGGCAGACATAATAATTGTAACAAAATGTCCGGAGGAGGTCTCTGACGAAGATAAATTCGAATGGGAGAAAAGGCTAAAAATTAGTCCGGAGCAAAAGTTACTATTCTCTACCATAACCTACGGAGAACCAAAAAATATCTTTGAAGGGGCGGATAGAAGATACATCTACTCCAAATTTGCTATTCTGATTACAGCCATTGCAAATCCAAAACCACTTGTATATAACCTTTCAAACACTTATAAAATTCTTGACAAACTGCAGTTCAGAGACCATCACAGCTTCACATCACATGAGATATCTATAATTAACCGGTGGGCAAAAAAATGGCCCAAAGCTGTAATTTATACCACAGAAAAGGATGCACAGAGGCTATTGACCAAGGACAAATTATCTAAAAATGTAAAAGAGAGATTATTTTATATTCCTATAGAAGTTTCATTTATTAATCAAAATGGCGATTCAGATTTAAAGTTTTTATAAGTAATGGGCATCTCCGTTGTATAATGATAGTTAAATGGTTATTTTAACTATTTCGACTATATAAATTTCGAAACATGACCATTGTATTTCATTTTTTGCTACTTTTGTAAATCGTGTTATAAATTAAAGCTGCTATACAAAAAACCACTAAAAATTATTATTAACTTAAAATTTTAAACTCATGCATGTTTCAAAAAAAAGAGACTGTATTGTTTTTATCTTAGAATTCAGCCCCTTTTCTTGGTTTTGTAAACAATTTTGCTTTAATAATACCCTAAATTATTCTAATAATATAATATTAATTAAAAATTATTATAAATTTGCATAGTTGCAAACCCTGATAACCATTAGTAATTATTGAGTAAATATAATTTAAAAATCGGGACTTGTTTAAAAATGAAAGTAAATATGTCATTACTATAATAAAATGTAATAATTATTAGCCTTTTTTGTAAATTAAATACTAACCTAAAATTTTAAACTCATGCATGTTTCAAAAGTAAGAAACCTGATGGCACGAAAAGTGCTTTCGGTTTTCGCCCTCCTGCTTATAACAGGAACCATTTGGGCACAGAACATCAAAGTTACCGGTGTTATCACTGATGAGAGAGGGGAGCCCATTATTGGGGTCAGCGTCGTCGCTCAGGGCACTAAAACCGGTGTTGCAGCAGACCTTGATGGAAAGTTTTCCATAACAGTGCCAGGGGATGCAGCACTCGAAGTATCTGCCCTCGGCTATGAAAAACAGGTAATCTCGGTAAGAAACAGAACCAGTCTCAAGATAGTCTTGAGAGAGGATGCTGTTATGCTTGAAGAGGCTGTGGTCGTAGGTGAATTTGGCATTAAAAGAGCTGCGAGAGCCGTTGGAGCTTCTGTTCAAAGCGTAAAAGGTTCAGACATTGCCGAATCAGGCCGTCAGGACTTCATAAGTGCGCTTCAGGGTCGTGTAGCCGGTGTTCAAGTAACCAGTTCAGGTGGTACTCCGGGATCATCAAATAGTGTTATAATCCGTAGTGCTACTTCTATTTCCGGTAACAACCAACCTCTTTATGTCATCGATGGTATTCCGATGAATAACACAACTTTCAACCCGGTAGGATCTCTTGCTATCGGTTCAAGTGGTAGCCAGACAGTAAGTGACCGTCAACTTGACTTCTCAAACCGCGGTTCCGATATCAACTCAGAAGATATCGAAAACATGACAATTCTGAAAGGTGCTGCGGCCGCAGCTCTTTACGGAAGTGATGCATCAAACGGTGCTATCATTATTACAACTAAAAAAGGAAGGAGTGGTCGTGGTGTAGTAAGCTACAGCAACAACATCGGTTTCGAGACGGCATATCGTTACCCTGAAGTTCAAACCACATATGATAACGGGTATTACGGAGTGACCAACTACTACACCACAAGAAAATATGGTGCCAAATATGCAGAAGGTACAAAACTTTACAACAACCTGGAAAACTTCTTTGAGACAGGTGTTACTCAAGCGCATAATGTTTCTTTTGATTCTGGTAACGAATCAATGACAGTTCGTGCAAGTGCAGGTACATATACTCGGACAGGTATCGTTCCTACAACTAAGAGCACCAAGGATAATATAACTTTGGCAGGAACGGCCAAGCTCAAAAAATGGATTGATATTGAGTCTACTCTCCAATATGTATCTACTACTGTTAGAAAGGCTGGAAAAGGTACAGACGGACCTCTTCAAAGAGCAATGGTGTGGCCATTGACAGATGATATGAGGGTTTATCTTGACGATGCAGGAAAGATACGCTATCCTAATAAGTACGCTGATGTGGACATTCTTAACCCTTACTTCGACCTTTATAAGAACAAAAACTACGACAAAGGTACAAGGTTTATTACAAATCTGGCCGTGAATATTACTCCTGTTAAAGACCTGCTTATCAGGGCTCAGGTTGGTTATGATGTTGCTAACACCACATATGAAATCGTCCGTCACCCTGATTGGTCTTCTACTGCAACAGGCACAGGTTCTTATGACCAGTCAAGAGTTAATCAGTCAAACCCGACTATCAATATTATCGGGTCTTACAAGAAAGAGTTTGGCAAGTTCAATACAACTGCAAGTATAATCTACTCACAACTCGAACAATACACGAATACTCTTTCTGTACATGGTGAAAAATTCATGGTAGCAGATTTCCAGTCAATCAACAACTGCGACAAGTCTACACTTGTTAATCTTACTTCTAAAACCAAAAGAAGACTTCAAGGTCTTTCAGGATCGTTCGAATTCTCATATAACAATATGGCGTTCCTGACACTCCGTGGTCGTAATGACTGGTCTTCAACTTTGCCTGTAAATAATAACAGTTACTTCTACCCTGCTGTTGACTTTAGCTTAATTGTTTCTGAACTTCCATTCATGAAATCCCTTTCTGAAACCATCAGCTATTTGAAGTTAAGAGGTTCTGTTACACAAGTAGGTAAAGATGCAGCTCCTCTCTCTATCTATCCTGCTCTGGAAGCTTCTTCATCGTCTTACGGTGGCTACCGTTACGGGTTTACAGGGCCAAACCCCACACTTAAACCAGAAATGAATACTGCTTGGGAAGTCGGTCTGGAAGGGCGCTTCTTCAAAAACAGAATGGATGTTGACTTTGCATACTATAATACATACTCTGAGGACCAGATCATACAGGGTTTCCGTATGAGTTACGCAACAGGTTTCGTGCTCAACAATATGAACGTTGGTACATTCAAAACGAGCGGTGTTGAATTAAGTATCTCCGGTGATGTTATAAAGAACCGCGACTGGATTGTTAACGTTGGCGTTAACATGTCAAAGAACTGGAGCAAAGTAAAGAAACTTCCGGAGAATGTATCGGAGTATTACAACGCATATACATGGAACTCAGGCAACCTCAGGAACGGTATAAGAGTGGGTTACCCTGTAACATCCATCACAGGTCTCGACTTCCAAAGAAATAAAGATGGTAAGGTTTTGATTGACCCTTCATCGGGTTTACCTCTCGTCTCCAGCACATGGACCGTTCTCGGTGACCGTGAACCGGATTTGCTCTTTGGTATAAACCTCTCTGTTAGGTATAAAAACTTTTCACTCTCAACTCTGCTCGATGGTAGATTGGGTGCACAGGTTGTGAACGGAACGAAACGTTATATGATGACTTATGGGTATAGTGAAGAGTCCATTACTATGAGAGAGGCAGACCCTGTTGTGTTTAACGGTGTTTTGAAAGATGGTTATCAGGATAGCGACAATCCTACGGTGAATTCAATCAGTGTTAAAATGGGTGATCTGCAATATGGTTATGCAGGTGGTGACTACGACTGGATTGAAAAGGGTGTAAACTACCTGAGAATGCAGGAACTTCGTCTTTCTTATAATGTTAACCCGAAGTGGCTGGAAAGAAAAACCAAAGGGCTTCTCTCGGCAGTGTCTGTATTTGCAGCAGGTAACGACCTGTTTATATTGACAAACTATTCGGGTATCGACGTTGTCGGTAACTCCAACTCAGCATCACTTGGTGGTACAGGTGGTGTAGGATTTGATATGATGGCTATTGCAGCCCCAAGAGTGCTGTCATTTGGCTTAAAACTAACATTTTAACAGATAAATAATATGAAAAAAATATTAATATCATTCTTAGTACTTCTGGCAATTTGTGGTAGTTCTTGTACAAAATGGCTTGATGTAAATAACAATGTTGACTCTCCGGACTGGGTAGAACCTGCACTCAGATTGGCACCGATACTTTCTTCTTACGAAGGTATTTCCTATGACTTAAGAGCATTAGCCCCGATGATGGGTTATATGGGTGGTAGTTCAACTTTTGCCACTAATTTTGGTGCCTTACAATCATATATTGGTGCAAGTGATAATGGTGGAGAGGCTTGGAGAATGGTTTACTATCTTCAGGGTATGAACCTTGAAAACATGATAGACGACGCAGTTAAACTTGAACAACATACAATAGCCGGTATCGGTTATGCAGTCAAAGCTTACTCTTGGCACCATCTTGCTTCATTACACGGAGATCTTCCTGTTGATGACGCCTATGTTGCCGGCCTTCTTTCACACGATTATGACAATCAAGAATATGCATTCTCAAAGGTTCGTGAATGGGCAAGGCTTGCTATTGCTGAATTGGAAAAAACAGATGCTACTACTTATAAGACTTTATCTACATATGATATAGTATATAAAGGTAATGCTGCACAATGGAAAAAGTTTGCTTACGCAGTCCTTGCGAGAAACTATATAACAATGTCAATGAAAGATGCCAAATATCTCGATTCAGCTATTGCTTGTGTAAATAATTCATTTACAAGTTCGAGTGATGATCCTAAGGTTCTCTATTCTGCAACAGGGGTTTCAACAACATCTAACTTGTTCGGAATTCTCAGAGCTAACTTGGCGAATGTTCTTGTTCAATCTGACTATATTGTTCAGGTACTTACCGGTAATATTCCTAACTACAACTCTGCAGGTTCTATTGAAGGATTAAGTACTTATCAGAACATTGTAGATACTACAATTCTTGACCCACGCTCTATTCTACTTTTGGGTTCAAAGGATACAATGCCGGCAAACCAGACAGATATTAAAAAGGGAACATTTAAATTTGTAGGGACAAGACCTGATTACACTTCACAATGTAACTTTTGGGGTCTTACCGCTACACCTAATGCTACAACATCAGGTACAGGCAGATGGCTCTACAGAGATGACGCTCCGTGGCCTCTCACATCTTATGCAGAGATGCAGTTCATCAAAGCTGAAGCACAATTCCGTAAGAACCTTAAATCAGAAGCACTTGCAACATTTAAACTTGGTGTTGCTGCACATATAGACTTCGTTAAGAGTTACATAGTTGCAGGTACTGCTGTTAAAAACACAGCCGGTAAACAAACTTCAGTTATAGGGGATAAAATTACATCTGCAAGATTTACAACACTTGCTACCGAGTATCTGAACAGTAAATTTGTAAATAATCTCTCTCTTGCAGACTTCTCTCTCTCACACATTATGATGCAGAAATATGTCGCCCTCTTCCCTTGGAGCTATGAGACATGGAACGACCTTCGTCGCTACCATTATGACTTGGTTCTGGGCTCAAGCGGGGTTCCAGAGGCTGGAACATCCTGGTCAACTGCTGCGTGTTACCATAAGCTTGACACGGACGCCTCAAGAGTATACAAAGGATTTTATCTCCCTGCTGCAGATGTTCAAAACAGAAGACAGAAATTTGCAACTGCGAACCTTGGATCACCATGCTACAGACTCCGTCCTCGTTACAACTCTGAATATATGTGGAATCTCCCTTCGCTTAAGAAGATTACCCCTATTGCCGGTGATGCGGATAACTATCATACCTCTATGGTTTGGTTTTGTATTCCTAACTCTAATTAAGAACGACTTAAAAAGATTGATAATGAAAAAAATATTAACATTAATTTCTGTCTTGATGGTTATAGGTCTGGTCTCATGCGAAAAGAATGATATCACCTATAAAACTACAGATCTCGATCTGACCAAATATGCCCAGGTGAGATTAGTTTATGACCTTCCGTTGGTGGCATCAGCTACTCAGAATGTTGCACGACTTTTATACAACAACGATACCGTATCTATGGTTTCAACTGCACTTGGTAGTATTTTCCCTAACAGTACGGCAAAATACCATGCATTGCCTATAGGTACAAATACCGTTAAATTGCTTAAGTCTACCTATGCAACTATCTACGAGAACAGTTTTAACCTTACTGCAGGCAAATGGAGTGCGTTTGTGTACAATACATCCCAACCTCCGATCCTTATTCAGGACCCTGAAGAGTATCAAACAGGAGATCCTTGGGCTGATACACTTACTTACATCCGTTTTGTAAACCTTTTCCACAAAGCCGACGGTACCCCTTACGGTAAACTTTATCTAAAAGGTAAGAGAACTATAGATGGTGTTGTACAATATATAGACATAGCTGAGGCAAACTATGGTGAAGCTTCAGACTATAATCCTTATAAGCTATACAGGCAAGGGATTAAAGTATGGTCCGGTACAGAAGCATCATTAGTTTTCACGGTGTTTGATGCAACGGGAGCACAGTTGCAATACTATACATCCTCAACGGTAAGAGCTGCATATACTGCAACGGGTTATTCTTTAACAAAGGGAATTAACTACATATTCCACTTTAACGGTATAGAGGGTACTTATACAACGCAGGCCGTACGCTTAAGTACTATCGCTGTAAACTAACTGTATATGAAAAAATTTTTATTATTGACATTATTGTTTGTTGCTTCGTTTTCTTTAAGTTATGCACAAAGCAAAGTTGAGAAAGAGGCTGCAGCTCAGGTTCTTTATGAAAAAGCCAAAGCTGCACTTGAATCAAAGGATTTCGTTATTGTACCTGACAGATACGGTACAGTAGGGACAAATACTGATGATTCAAACTTCCTTTCGTATGAAGCTGCAGAATTTGTCTACCTTCAGGGTAGCATAGTATGCAATAATGGTTATACAAACAGAGCCACTGTTAACAGTTTTGAGCAGAAGATCGATAAAAAAGGAAACATAACTGTAATAATGCAGATTTCCGGATCTCAGATCACTGCAAGAATTGAAATTTCAGTAAGAAAAGGTTCAAACTATGCTGATGTAATCGTTACACCTTCCAAGGGTGAAACTAAAATATTCTCCGGAGAGGTGGTTCCAAAAAGTCAGGCAAAGTATTACAAAAGACCTAATGTAATATAAAACTCCTGATTTGTAGATAATTAAAAAGTGGCTATCAATTATTTGATGGCCATTTTTTTGTTCACCCAGAATGGACGGTAATTATCAGACTGCGCAAAAACATCTAAAATAATCATTTAGACTAATTTTAAATCGGAGTTTTTGCGCAGACTCACGTTAGCCGTCACCCTAAAAAAAGGACACTGCAAAATAAAGTCGTTGAGAAAAGATGAATTTTTAGAAAAATAAACTACATTTGCCAAATAATGTCAAGACTAAAATATGTCAATAATCTTTGGTAATAAAATAAGAATGTTACGGGAGGAAAAACAAATCCCTCAAAGACAATTAGCTGCTGCGTTGGAAATAGACACTGCGACATATTGTAAAATTGAAAAAGGCGACAGACGTGCAAAAAGGGAACAAGTAACAGTTCTTGCAGACTTGCTTGAAGTTAACTCAATAGGCTTGCTACGTTTGTGGTCGGCAGACAAAGTTTATGAAATTATTGCTGAAGAAGAAGAAGCGACACAAATTTTAAATTTAGTTGCAGACAACATTGCAGAGTATAAACAAAAAACTGCCAAAATATGAAACCACTTGTAAAATACAGAGGAGGAAAATCAAAGGAAATCCCTCATTTGATTAAGCATATTCCACAATATAGTGGACGATATATTGAGCCATTTTTTGGTGGCGGGGCGTTATTCTTCCATTTAGAACCTAAAAGAGCAATTATAAACGACATTAACTCAAAACTAATTGCATTTTATTTGGGAGTAAAAAACAACTTTGAAACTCTAAAAACTGAATTAACTGAAATTGAAAAACTTTATGTTGTTAATCGCAGAAAGTTTGAAGAACTAAAAAGCAAAACGCCTGACGAACGAGTAGATGATGAAAACGAACCCATATACTATCAAATAAGGGATATGTTCAATGATTTGACCGAAAAAAAGTATTCTGATGCTTTGCTCTACTTCTTCATTAACAAAACAGCGTATTCAGGCATGATACGCTATAATGCTAAAGGCGAGTTTAATGTTCCATATGGACGATATGCCAACCTGAACACCTCTTTGGTTACAAGTGCTCACAATAAACTACTATCTAATACTGAGATTTATAATCACGACTACTCTGATATTTTTAATATGTCAAAAGAAGATGATTTTATGTTTCTAGACCCACCCTATGATTGTGTTTTCTCGGATTATGGAAATATTGAACACAAGGACGGTTTTAATGAAAGAAATCATATTGAATTAGCCAATCATTATAAACAACTTAAATGTAAAGCCCTTATGGTAATTGGTAGAACGCCATTAACTGAAAAATTGTATGGTAATATGATTGTTGATGAATATGGAAAGTCGTATGCGGTTAATATTAGAAATAGATTTAAGTCAGAAGCAAGCCATATTTTGATTTCAAATTATGGCAACGCAGCAAAAAAATATTATCCAGAATTAGAATTTGAAAAAGAATTTGCACTGTAAAATTATATGGCAAGAATAGAAAGTAAAGTAATTTTTGTTACTACGTCCCCAAGGACACCAGCTAAAATGATTCCTGAAATTGGGTTATTGAATACCCACTTTTCAGGTCAGTTATGGAATACAGAAACACAGAGAGCATTTATGGAGCTATTGAAAGAGGAAAACTTTTTCAATGGCGAAGGAGCAAATGACCCTGCATTTAGTGCAAGAGACAGAATAAACCGAGCACCAAAAGCACTTGGTTTCGTTGTTCTGTCCCCTACAATCCAATTAACCCCTGCAGGTGAAGAGTTAGTAAACTCAAGAAGAAAAGAGGAAATATTTTTAAGGCAGTTGCTCAAGTTTCAGGTTCCTTCGCCTTACCACAAACCAACTGAAAATTCGGCTGAATTTTGGGTAAAGCCATATCTTGAACTATTCCGTCTCGTTAGACACTTCGGTTCGTTGAAATTTGATGAGTTGATGATTTTCGGATTGCAATTAGTTGATTACAGAGTATTTGATACAATAGTTGAAAAAATTGACCTGTTCAGAATCGCAAAAGCACAAAATGAAGGAAACTACAAGCGATTTCGTGCTGAATATTTGGCAAGTGAAGTAAGAGAAATTTATAGTGCTGAAATAATTTCAGGAAACACACGGACAAGAGAAACAAATGATGCTTCGATTATAAAATTTCTTGGCACAAAAGCAAGCAATATGAGAGACTATGCTGATGCTTGTTTTCGATATTTAAGGGCAACAGGATTGGTAAATATTTCACATCTAGGCAAATCAATTTCAATTGTTCCCGAAAAAATTCAGGAGGTTGACTATTTCTTACAAAATGCAGACAGAGAGCCGTGCTTCATTGACAACGAAAGTCAATATGTTGCATACCTTGGCAACCCACAAATTCCTACATTATTAACTGACAACAGGGCATTACTTGAACAGAAAATACGAACTGAATTCCCTCAACTTCAATTACGAGCAACTGCAACATTACAAGAACTAAAATACATTTTTGCGGATGAGTTGGAAAGCAGAAAAGAGCGAATACTAACTGACCAAGTTACTGCAATAAAGGACTACCGACAATTTGAGGAAATAAATACAACTTTTGACCAGATAAAAGCCAATTCTCTTTACGACACGTCATTAATGTTAGAATGGAACACTTGGCGAGCTATGACAATGTTGGACGGTGGAAGTATTAAAGCTAATCTGAAATTTGATGACTTTGGTAATCCAATGTCAACAGCACAGGGCAATATGGCTGACATTGTATGCGATTATGGCGACTTCGGGTTAACTGTTGAAGTAACTATGCAAAGCGGACAAAGACAATATGAAACAGAAGGTGAGCCAGTTACAAGACACCTTGCAAAATACAAGAGAGAAACTGAAAAACTTGCATATTGTTTATTTATTGCACCAAATATAAATGAAGCTTGTAAGGCACATTTTTACGCATTGCACAAAATGAATATTCAATATTATGGTGGGACTTCAACGATTGTTCCTTTGCCTTTGAGTGTGTTTATTAAAATGGTTGAGGATTCATATAATGCAAGTTATGTTCCTGAACCGAGACATATTCAACGATTTTTTGAACGCTCAAACGAATTAGCAGACTCGACAGACAATGAAGTAGATTGGTATAATGGAATAACACAAAAAGCATTAAATTGGTTGACAGAATAAAAAAGGGCTAACGGCTATAAGCGTAGGAAACTGCAATAATCAAGATTATCTGAAGAGATATTGTATTTTTGTAGTATAAAAAAGTAAAGAAAAACAGATATGAATAAGACAAAACATACAATTATAAACGGAGATAGTCGACAAATGAGTGAACTGCAAAACGAAAGTGTTCATTTGATTGTTACATCACCGCCATATTGGCAATTAAAAGATTACGGTACTGAAAATCAAATTGGATTTCATGATGATTATGAAACCTATATAAATTACCTAAACCTAACTTGGAACGAATGTCATCGTGTATTGCATAAAGGTTGTAGGCTTTGCATCAATATTGGCGACCAATTTGCACGTTCTACCTATTATGGTCGATATAAAATTATTCCGATTCATAGCGAAATTATCAAATTTTGTGAAATGATAGGTTTTGATTTTATGGGTCAAATTATATGGCAAAAAACTACTACAATGAATACTTCTGGTGGAGCTAGTATTATGGGTAGTTACCCAAATCCGAGAAATGGAATTGTAAAATTAGACTTTGAATATATTTTATTATTTAAAAAACAAGGAAACTCGCCAATACCAACAAAAGATCAGAAAGATAACTCGGTAATGACTAACGAAGAGTGGAATAAATATTTTAATGGTCATTGGTATTTTTCAGGAGCAAAACAAGACAAGCATTTAGCAATGTTTCCTGAAGAATTGCCTCACCGTTTAATTAAAATGTTTTCTTTCCCAGGTGAAACTGTTCTTGACCCATTTATGGGAAGTGGAACAACTGCATTGGCGGCGCGTAATCTGAATAGAAATTCGGTTGGTTATGAGATAAATCCTGACTTTGTTCCAATTATTAAGGAGAAAATCGGGACAGATGATGCTTTTATGAAAGTTGAAACTGATATAATAAAACAACCCGGAATTAAAGCTGACTTTGACGAACGTGTTAAAACTCTACCTTATCAGTTTGTCGACACACATAAATTAGACAAAAAAATTGATGTAAAGAAAATACAATACGGATCAAAGATTGACGCTGAAAGTACAGGAAAACGAGAAGACTTTTTTTCGGTCAAAGAAATTGTCAGTCCTGAATTATTAAAACTGAGCAATGGACTTATTATTAGGCTTATAGGCATAAAGCAAAACCCCGAAATAAATGGGAAAGCGACCGAATTTCTAATCAACAAAGTTCGTGGGAAAAAGGTATTCTTAAAATACGATGAAGTCAAACACGATAAAGAAAATAATTTAATGGTATATCTCTACTTAGAAAATAAAACTTTCATCAATGCTCATTTACTGAAAGAGAATCTAGTTTTGGTAGATAATTCCATTGATTTTAAATACAAATCAAAATTTAATTCATTTACCAATGGCTAAAAAAGAAACAAAAAAATACTCGTTAGAATTCGGGAAAAAGGAAAAAGTATTAAACTATGCTTGTCAAACATACCAATTTTCGAGACCTAATAAGGTGGGTGCGGTTATGGCATTAATAAGAGAATGCCAGCCGAAAACAATACAAGAATGGGAGCAGTGGTATTTTAAAAATGCTACAACAGCTGGAAAAAACAATTTTAAAATAACACGTGAAAGTTTACAAGACCTTGGCGAAAGGCTTTATGAAAAGATTACAGAAGTTGTAATTCCAGAATGGCAAGATGCGTTCAATGCTTTAACGAGACAAGACTGTTTCGACTATATTTACAACCTTACTATTAATCGCACGTTTGATGGTTACTTGCGAGAAAAATCTGTCGTAAATGATGGTTTAGCAAAAGAATTTCCTCAAGTTCGCTTTGATGAAAGTCCTGCGGAATTAGACCATGCAGGAGACATAGATTATCTTGGATTCGTAACTGAAAATAAAGTATTTGGAATACAGATAAAACCTGTAACAGCTCAATCCAACTTTGGTAATTATTCCGTTTCTGAAAGGATGAAGGCAAGTTTTGATAGTTTTAAAGAAGAATTTGGTGGAAATGTGTTTATCGTATTTAGTTTGGACGGTGAAATTGCCAATAAGCAAGTAATAGAACAAATTCAAAAGGAAATTGAACGCCTGAAGGAATAACAAACTACAATGATATTTATACAAGTATTACATTAGCAACCAATACCGAAGCAATTTTATATAAATATTATGTAAAAGGTACCTTTATGCATAGTATGACTGCCTATCTCAACTCTACAACTCCTATCAGCGGAGCCACAAAAGATTTGGTTGAATCCTATCTGTGCACAGATGGAAAAGCTATCGGAACATCTCCGTTATACCAGGGAGATGCGGATTTGTCAAAAACTCTTGCAAACAGGGATACACGTCTTACCGCCTCTATCGGAACAACTTTGGCATATAGAGGAAACGCTGTTGGAGGATTGATTTCATCTACAGGGTATCTGATTACTAAGTATACTAATCCGGCTATTACAGGTAATGACCGTACCCAAATTAATGCCAACTTTACAAATGCCCCACTGTTCTGGCTGGCCGAAGTCTATCTGAATTATGCAGAGGCAGCGGCTGAACTTGGAACTATTACTCAGGCCGATGCCGATAATACAATTAACAAACTCAGAGCTCGGGGCGGCGTTGCAGCCTTGAATATTTCAAACATTGCTGCAGATCCTAAGAAGAATGCAGATGTGAGTGCTCTGTTATGGGAGATTAGAAGAGAGAGACGGACAGAACTTGCATTTGATGGATTCCGTTATTGGGACTTACGTCGCTGGAAAAAAATAGATTATCTGGACTATTTAGTAAAACCAGATATCTTCAAGGGGGCAAAAGTTCCAGCTCAAACAGCGGGATTAATTGTAGACCAAAACATGTATATTCAACCTTATGCAACTCTTACAAGCAGGGTTGTGACAGCACCGAAACACTATCTGGATGCCATACCTACAGGTCAGAAAACTCTTTATGAGCTAAATGGGGTTACTTTTCCTCAAAATCCCGGTTGGTAGTATCTAAAAGATGCTCAGTTCCAAAATTTTTTGAGAGGCCGCCAAATTTTAGCGGCCTCTTTAGCATTATATGGGTTAATAAAAGATATGTCGGATATTAGGGATATTATTAAAAAGTATTAAATTTGCATAGTTGCAAACCCTGATAACCATTAGTAATTATTGAGTAAATATAATTTAAAAATCGGGACTTGTTTAAAAATGAAAGTAAATATTGAATATATCACATCAAATAGGCCACTGTATCACTCACAAATATGCCACTAAGAAAGAGCTGTAAACTTGACATAAAAGTATTAATTTTTTTTCTCTTTTCTTCTCATTGATTCACCCTTTATCTCCACTCTTATCGAGTTACTGGTAATACGATCCATTATTGCATCGGCGAGAGTAGGTTCTCCAATATAATCGTACCAGTTTTTTACAGGTAGTTGTGATGTTATGATAACTGATTTTCGTTCATAAA
>JBAYMP010000031.1:0-24860 GCA_041663505.1 Bacteroidales bacterium
CCTCCGCTCATTACCAAAGTGTCGTGGGTTTTAAAGAGCTCGTCAAGCAGAGCCAAGGCTTCAACCTCGTACTTCCCGGCTGTATAATAGTCGTGAATCGAGTGCGAAAAAATAAAATAGTGTGAGTTCGTTATTTTATTTAACGGATTTAGTGTTGGTGGGAATATCACAGAATAAAAATGCTATTATTCAATAAATAAGCATACCTTTGCCACTTCATTAAAATCATACATGATAAAACAATTCTACGAACTAGGTCTTAATCAGAATATTATCAAGGCCATTACCGAATTGGGCTTCCAAAATCCTACGCCGGTTCAAGAGAGGGTAATTCCAACACTAATCCAGGAGAAAAAAGATGTCGTATGCCTTGCACAGACAGGCACCGGTAAGACAGCCGCTTTTGGTCTTCCGATTTTGGAAATCCTTGACACTAAGCTCTCTCACACACAAGCTCTCATATTAAGCCCTACCAGAGAACTCTGCAGGCAAATAACTGAAGATATTAAGCATTACGGAAAATATTACGAAAATCTGAATATTGTTTCTGTATATGGAGGTGCGAGCATAGAGACACAGATAAGAGCTCTTAAAAAGGGAGCTCACATTATTGTAGCGACTCCCGGAAGGATGGTTGACTTACTTAACAGAGGTGTTGCCCAGATAGATGAAATTGATACACTCGTTTTAGATGAGGCCGATGAAATGTTGAATATGGGTTTCAAGGATGAGCTGGATTCTATTCTGGAGAGAGCCCCAAAAACCAGAAGGTCTCTTCTTTTTTCAGCTACTCTTCCACTTGAGGTAGAAGGCATTGCCAAACACTATATGAACAATCCGGAGATCATTACCATAGGGGCAAGAAACTCAGGAGCGAACAATGTAAAGCACTACTACTATATTGCTCACGCCAAAGACAGGTATCTTGCCTTAAAAAGAATCGCAGATTACAACCCGGATATTTACGGTATTATTTTTTGCAGAACCAGACAGGAGACTCAGGAGATTGCAGATGCTTTAGTTAAAGACGGATACAATGCAGATGCATTGCACGGCGAACTCTCCCAAGGTCAGAGAGACCAAGTAATGGGAAGGTTCAAAAGCAAAACACTCAGTCTGTTGGTTGCTACAGATGTCGCCGCAAGAGGTATTGATGTAAGTGAACTGACACATGTAATCAACTATAATTTGCCTGACGAAGCCGAACAGTACACTCACCGGAGTGGAAGAACAGGACGTGCAGATAAGAATGGAATTTCAATTGCTATTATCAACAGCAAGGAACAACATAAGATAAAAAGAATAGAAAAAATTCTTGGCAAAACATTCTCACAAGCTAAAATTCCTACAGGGAAAGAGGTCTGTTCAATGCAGCTGCTCCATCTGATTCAGCAAATAGAAACAGTGGAAGTAAAGGAAGAGATATCAGAATATGTGAATCTTATAAACGAAAAGTGGAAAGATATAAGCAAAGAGGAGATAATTCAGAAGGTACTTTCAATAGAGTTTAACCGCTTCCTAGATTACTACCGTCACGCTCCTGATCTTAATTTGCAGGAGGAAAACAGCAGAAGGAACAATGATGGCTCTGTAAGAGATATTTTCCCTGGTGCATCGGAAAAGGGATTCACTTGGTTAAAGATTAATCTTGGCTATAAAGCCAACACATCCCCAAGACACCTGATAAGACTTATGTCTTCTTGCGGAGTGGGACAAAACGGAGTCGGAAAGATTGATATAAGAAGGGAATTGTCATTTATTTCAGTAACTTCTAAGGCAGCAAGTTACCTTGTAGAAGAGATAAATGGCACAGATTATAAAGGAATTACCTTAAAAGTCGAGATCGCAAACGAGAACAGGAATTATCAAAAAGCTGAGAGGTCTCCGGAAACAGTCTACAAAAGAGAGGAGAGAAAAGAGGAAAAGAGGGAGAACGGAAAAGAGGGAAAAAGAAGAGGCAGGGAGAAACCAAGTCGTGCAGAGAGAAGATCTGTTGCAGGAGGAAGGGGTAAAAATCCTGGAAGAAGGTAGTATCTTTAATTAGCCTTTTCTCTTAAACCAAGGTTTACCGGAAGGTTTCTGAAAAAGTTTTTGTAGTCCGGCAATTTTATATCCAACTCCTTAAAGACCATCAATGTCCATCTCCAGTGTTGATAGGCCAATTGTGAGATAAATGGCACAATAATCAGAGCCAGTATACCAATTCCGGTATATTTAAGGGTAATCATCAGTACCACAACTGTAGCTAAGGCAGTTATTGTTTGTGCTTTATAGTGAGGAACAGCATTTCTGCTAAGCAGAACGGAGGTGGAGAGATAGGTAAATGCCTCCAGTAGTGAAGCCGAAAAGAACAGTAACATAAGTCTTCTATCGAGGAAAGGTGTGGAACTTCCAATTACTTTTATTCCCCAATTGCCAAAAAGAATGACACCCGAAGCCATTACTGCAAAAACAATAAAGGCAATAAACTGACTCTTAATATAGATCCGCTTTACTTCATCCAAACTGTTTCTGAGCCTATCCTGAGTTAGTTTTGGGTAATATGTAACAAACCATACCACTGATAGTGAATATGTAATGTCTATAATCTGTTTGGTAATTCCGTAAGATCCCATTGCAGAAAGAGGAATATAAAGAGCCCCGAGGACTGTAAGCATCCTGTTTGTAAACACCCAGCTTAAATTTGCAAGACCAGATTTATAGGCAGTAAACCAAAGTGTCTTAATAATTTTTTTCCAGTCTTCTGCTTTGGCTCTTAAAAGGCCACTTTTTGTCTCTTTATCATAAAATACCCTGTAAGCTAAGAATCTATTTACTATTGTGGCTGTAGTCTGGCTGATAACCATAGAGATAATCCCGAAACCTGATATAAGAAGGATTGTAGCTAAAATAACATGAATCGATTGAGAAAGTACAATAATCTGACGGGATCTTTTTATAAGTCCTCTGCCTACCAATAATCCATCATAATAATAGGTGTAAAACTGATAAGAGAGAAGAACTCCATATAGGTACCAGGCAGTTCTGGCAATCATCTTATCTCCCTGAAAATCTATAAGTAATCTCTCAATGTACCAGTAGCCTCCGCTAAAAAGGATTAAAATAAACATCAAGGCTACACCGGCATAGAAAAACCTCATCGCTTTAAGACTTCCCTTAAGCAGAGGATAATGAACCGTTCCACCCTCCTTGATCGGGTCAAAACCTTCGGCCTTTAACTCTCTGGCTCCGGAAAAGATATAGGTTACAGATCTTGAAAAGGTCTGAAAAAAACCAAAATCCAGAAGGTAGACCATGGAGTTTAATCCTATCATTACAGTCCAAAGACCTACCTCTTCCTGGGGCAACATTCTTAATATCAAAGGCAGGACAATAAGGCCCGAAGCCACTCTCATAAAACTGGCTCCATAATTCCAAAGGAGATCGGACTTGCCTACCTTGATCATATCATTCGAAAATAAACCTGGCCATTATACAAAGGAACCGGATATTTTCCGGTTCCCTCTTTGTAGCCCCACCGCGACTCGAACGCGAATCTGAAGTTTAGGAAACTTCCGTTCTATCCCTTGAACTATAGGGCCATTAGAGTAATTAACTATTATATCCCCACTTGTAATACAAGGCTCCCCAAGTAAATCCTGCACCAAAGGCAGATAGTATAAGTGTGTCTCCTTTTCTGAATTTTTTTTCAAAATCCCATAGCACTAAAGGTATGGAAGTTCCTGCAGTATTCCCAAATTTCTCAATATTTATGAGAATTTTATCCTTGCTGAGTCCCATTCTTTTGCCTGTGGCGTCAATAATCCTAAGGTTTGCCTGATGAGGAATCAGATAGGCAACATCCTCTATTTTAATATTATGCTTATTCATCATCTCCACGGATACATCTGCCATTCTGCTTACTGCATATTTGAATACAACCGGGCCGTCCTGAAAAATATAATGCTCCCTGTTCTTGATTGTTTCCAGGGTCGGTGGAAAAAGTGAGCCGCCTGCTTTCTGATACAGATAATTGCGGCCAATTCCATCCACGTGCAGGATTGCATCCTGCAGACCTAAAGAGGGATCCATTGATGGCTCAATCATCATTGCAACAGCAGCATCCCCGAAAAGCGGGCAAGTTGTTCTGTCCTGATAATTTGTTATTGCCGACATTCTCTCTCCGGTAACAAAAACAACCTTTTTTGCCCGGCCTGTCTCAATAATAGAGGCAATTGAATTGAACGAGAATATAAATCCGGAACAACCTGCATTAATGTCATAACCCCAGGCATTCATTATGCCCACCTTGTCACAAATTATATTGGCAGTTGCAGGAAAGAGCATATCGGGAGTTACTGTCGCACAAATCAACATATCAACTTCTTCCGGTTTAGTACCGGTTTTTGCAAGTAACTTTTTTACAGCCTCAGCACCCATATGGGATGTTCCAAGACCATCCTCCTTTAAAATTCTTCTCTCCTTTACACCAATCCGGGACATAATCCATTCATCGGTTGTCTCAACCATTGTAGAGAGCTCCTGGTTTGTCAGTATATAGTCCGGAAGAAATGCTTCTATCCCGGTGATAATCGCTTTTACATTATTCATAAAACGTAGTTTTTTAATTTTGTCAACAAGTTTTGTATTAAGCAAAGCAACCCTTGAAGTCCGGTTTTTTTTGATATACCTCAAGGCATTTTCTCCCATCTTAGTGGTTTGTGAGCAGTGTACAATCACAAAATTACCGGGATTAAAACCTTTATGGCAACATATCTCGGTAATCTTAAACTGATCATCTAAAAGGTATAAAATGGTACCGGGTTGAAGTACCTATCTTCATTGCTGTTATGATGTAGCTTTTTCAATCACGAGACGTCCTCTGTAAAAGCCACATTCAGGGCAAACTCTGTGATAGAGTACAGCAGCACCGCAATTTGAACAACTACCCAGAGTAGGAAGTTCTGCCTTATAATGAGTTCTACGCTTGTCTCTGCGAGTCTTTGAAATTTTGTGTTTCGGATGTGCCATTATAAAATATTTTAAACAGTATTAATTCAGTAAATCTTTTAATTTGTCAAAAGGTGAGCCCGGCTCACCAATATTTTTCTTTTCACCGGCAGATTTCAACCTGGCAATCATATCCGGGTTGCAATCTCCCTTTTTATGTACTTTTTGAAGCGGTATGGACAAACAAATATAGTCATAAAAAAACTGTTTGAGATCCAACTCACTCTCAGTTGGGTCAAGAGTAATTATTTCGTCACCATCTGTTTCCACGGGCAGCCTCAATTCTTCCAGACATCTGTCACACTCAACGCCAACCTCTCCTTTTATTTCACTGTCAATCTTCATCCAGGTAACCTCCCTCTCAAGAACAAGCTCTACAGAAAGAGAAGCACTCAGAATTTCCGAGTTCTCAAATTCCTCAAAAAAGAGACTATCAATTGAAAAACTGAAATTATGACTACCAATCGATAAACCTTTTATCGGAATAATATAATCTCTATTTGAACTCTTTCCCATAAATAAATGAGGGTGTAAAGTTAAGCCATTTTTTCAAAATAACAACCTCTGTTATCCCTTTCTTCGTTTTCTTTCGTTCTCTTCAAGGTAGATTTTTCTGAGTCTTATAGATTTTGGAGTTACCTCAACAAGCTCATCCTCTTGAATATACTCTAAAGCCTCTTCCAGGCTAAAAATTATCGGCGGCACCAAAATAGCTTTATCATCTGTTCCGGAAGCTCTGATATTTGTGAGTTTCTTTGTTTTGCAGATATTGATTCCCAGATCGTCTCCCCTTGAGTGTTCTCCCACAACCTGACCTGCATAGATTTCATCTCCCGGATGTATAAAGAATTTGCCTCTGTCCTGCAATTTATCCATTGCGTAGGCCACAGCCATTCCTGTCTCAAGAGCAATCAGAGAACCATTGTTCCGTTTTTCAATTTCACCCTTGAACGGTTCATATCCTTTGAAACGGTGAGCTACAACTGCCTCCCCTTGGGTTGCCGTCATAAGGTTACTCCTCAATCCTATCAAACCTCTTGCAGGGATATCAAAATCAAGATGTACCCTGTCTCCCCTGTGCTCCATGTGTAACAAACTACCCTTACGGCGTGTAGACATTTCAATAGCCTTGCCAACCATATCTTCAGGAAGATCAATTGTAAGGTGTTCTATTGGTTCACAACGCGCACCATTTATCGTTTTATCCAACACCTTAGGTTGACCAACCTGTAGTTCAAAACCCTCTCTTCGCATAGTTTCAATTAATATCGAAAGGTGAAGTATACCCCTTCCGTTTACTACAAAAGAGTCTGCTGTGAGACCATCTTTGACCTTAAGGGCCAGATTCTTTTCAAGTTCCTTCTCAAGTCTCTCTTTTAAATGGCGAGATGTAACATACTTACCCTCTCTTCCAAAAAATGGTGAATCATTTATGGTAAAGAGCATACTCATTGTCGGTTCATCAATTGCAATCGGTGGAAGTGGTTCCGGATTCTCGATATCGGCAATTGTATCCCCTATTTCAAAACCATCGATACCTACGACAGCACAAATATCTCCACTTTTAACCTCATCTGTCTTAATCTTTTCCAAACCCACAAAGACCATAAGTTCCTTAATTCTCGATTTTTCTAAAGAACCATCCCTTTTACACAGAGAGACTGACATTCCGGGTTTCAAAGTGCCCCTTCTCAGCCGGCCAACAGCAATTCGTCCAACATAGGGAGAGTACTCAAGAGATGATATCAGTAATTGAGGGGTCCCGTCCAGCATTTCCGGTTCAGGTATCTCCTCCAGAATCGTATCCAACAGAGCAATGATATCTGTAGTGGGCTTTCGCCAGTCAAGCGACATCCATCCCTGCTTTGCACTTCCGTAAATAGTTTTAAAATCAAGTTGCTCTTCTGTAGCGTTCAGGCTGAACATAAGATCGAATACCTGTTCATTAACCTCTTCGGGACGACAATTCTGTTTGTCTACCTTATTAATAACTACAATAGGTTTTTTGCCCATCTCAATAGCTTTCTGAAGTACAAACCTTGTCTGAGGCATAGTCCCTTCAAATGCATCTACTAAAAGAAGAACTCCGTCTGCCATATTTAGGACTCTCTCAACTTCACCCCCAAAATCTGCGTGGCCAGGAGTATCAATAATATTTATCTTATAGTCCTTGTAAGGAACCGATACATTTTTTGCAAGGATCGTAATCCCCCTTTCCCTCTCCAGATCGTTACTATCCAGGATGAGTTCTCCCATCTTTTCAGCATCCCTGGCGAGTGTTGCCTGAAGAATCATTCTGTCTACAAGTGTGGTTTTACCATGATCTACATGTGCGATAATGGCAATATTTCGTATTTTCTGCATAATTAAGCGGCAAAAGTAGATAAAAATATTATTTTTGTGGGTTAATTTACGAAAAATAATCTCTTAATGGTAGAAAAAATAATTATTCTTGACTTCGGCTCTCAATTTACACAACTAATTGGTCGCAGGTTGAGGGAACTTAATGTCTATTGCGAAATTGTTTCATTTAACAAAATTCCTGAACTGGATTCAAGTGTAAAAGGGGTTATTCTTTCCGGCAGTCCTTTTTCTGTAAGGGACCCGCAGGCTCCAAAAGTAGACTTGTCTCAGATTAAGGGGAAATTACCCCTTTTGGCAGTATGCTACGGGGCGCAATATCTTGCTCATCATTTTGGAGGAGAGGTTAATGCTTCGTTAGCCAGAGAATACGGCAGAGCTATTCTGCAAATTGATGACATCAATTGTCCGTTGTTTAAGAACATCCCTACCAACACACAAGTCTGGATGTCTCACGGCGACACAATTTTCAGACTGCCCCAGGGAGCTGTTCCCGTTGCCTCTACAGGAGATATAGCAAATGCCGCTTATTGTATTGAAGGAGAACAGACATACGCCGTACAATTTCATCCTGAAGTATTTCATACAGAACAAGGGCCGCAAATTCTGGAAAATTTTGTTAAAGGGATATGCGGATGTAAGGGCGATTGGACCCCGGATTCATTTATAGAAAGCACAGTAAGAGAGTTGAAGGATAAGATAGGTAACGACAGTGTAATACTCGGTCTCTCGGGAGGAGTGGATTCTACTGTTGCAGCTGTACTTTTGCACAAAGCAATCGGGAAGAACCTTCATTGCATTTTTGTAGATAACGGCCTTTTGAGAAAGGATGAGTTCTTATCAGTCCTTGAGTCGTATAAAGATATGGGTTTGAATGTTACCGGAGTAGATGCAGGGGAAAGATTTTTAAACGCTTTAAAAGGTGTTTCAGATCCTGAAAAGAAACGGAAAGCCATTGGTAAGGCATTTATCGAAGTTTTCGATGCTGAATCTCATAAAATTGAGAATGCCTCCTGGCTGGCTCAGGGAACGATATATCCTGATGTAATAGAATCAGCTTCAGTTAACGGACCAAGTGCCACAATAAAATCTCATCACAATGTTGGCGGGCTTCCGGGTTATATGAAACTTAAAGTTGTTGAACCACTCCGTTCTCTGTTTAAAGATGAAGTACGCCGGGTAGGACGTGCTCTTGGCATTAAAAACGAACTTATTTCACGTCATCCGTTTCCTGGTCCCGGTTTGGGAATCCGTGTTTTGGGAGAGGTTAACAAAGAAAAACTCAACATTCTGAAAGAAGCAGATTATCACTTCATTCAGGGTTTACGGGAAGCAGATCTGTATGACAAGGTATGGCAGGCAGCCACAATACTTCTTCCAATCAAGAGCGTAGGTGTTATGGGTGACGAGAGAACTTACGAATATACGATTGCTCTGAGAGCGGTAACCTCTACAGATGGGATGACTGCAGACTGGGTTCACCTTCCATATGAGTTCCTTTCAAAGGTTTCCAACGATATAATAAATAAAGTTAAAGGTGTAAACAGAGTCGTCTATGACATCTCTTCCAAGCCACCTGCAACAATCGAGTGGGAATAGGCATGTTCAGAATCAGATATTTTTACCATTACAGAAAACATCGTAACAGTAAAGTGCTTTACTATGCTGCCAGTTATATAATATACTGCTTACCCTGTTCTCTTGCTAAGATAAGAACCAATCACATTCTTTCACGGTTTGGGAAAATGGACAAAGACCAAAAGGAATATATTTTAAGCCGTGTAAACTATTATAACAAGTTATCAGATGGAACCGGCATTCCGGTCGGTAAGGCTGCTGATGGAACAGAAATGGTATCTCTTGACAAACTTAAGCTGGATGCTGTATTCAACGGAAAAAGATCACATAGTGTGTATGTGTTTGATACATATGAATACACTCGGTTTTTTAATCAAAGATATAAAGCTGGGTTCCTTTTTGGAGATATAACAGAAACGCCATTGACACCGTCATTTGTAAAAAGCAGACCGACAGAAGGTAATAATGCTAATTCGATTCTTCTCCCACTGAACAAAATTAGGCATTTCACATTTGTAAATGATGCCCGAAAGTATACTGATAAAAAAAATATGCTTATAGGCAGAGCTTTTGTGAACCAGCCTCATCGTAAGAAATTTTGGGAAATGTACTTCGGACATCCGATGTGTGATCTTGGAAATATTAACAAAAACCTGCCAGACCATCCGGAATGGCTGGTAAGTCCAACGTCTGTAGATGACCATCTTGAATATAAGTTTATTTTATGTCTCGAAGGTAATGATGTAGCTTCCAACTTAAAATGGGTAATGTCGTCAAACTCTCTTGCTGTAATGCCTAAACCAAAATATGAATCATGGTATATGGAAGATCACCTTATTCCTGACTACCATTATGTCGAAATTAAGCCAGACTATTCCAACCTGGAGGAGCGGCTAAATTACTATATCGATCATTCTGATGAAGCACAAGTGATTATTAATAACGCTCATAAATATGTGAGTCAATTCCAAAGAAAAAAAATTGAGCGGATTATCGGACTTATGGTGGTAAATAAATACTTCATCTGCACTGGACAGGAAAAAGATAACAAAATATTATAATCCATATTCTATCTCCTCGGATGACAGCGTAAGATGTTCTCCCTCCAGCGTTCGCTGTTTACATGTGTGTATATTTCGGTCGTAAGAATACTTTCGTGGCCCAGCATCTCTTGGACGGCCCTCAGGTCAGCTCCGTTTTCCACCAGATGCGTAGCAAAGGAGTGTCTGAAAGTATGAGGAGAAATCTCCTTGTTTATTCCTGCTATCTCAGCTTGTTTGCGGACAATAATAAAGATCATTTCCCGGCTGAGTTTTCCCCCTCTGCGGTTTAAAAAAACGATATCGTCACACCCTTTGCTCACTTTGAACAATCTACGCAAGCCGAGATATATGTTCAAAGCTTCAGTTGCAGGCCCACCTATGGGAACCAACCTCTGTTTGCTGCCCTTGCCTGTAACCTTAACAAAACCCTCGTTGAGAAAGAGGTTTGAAACCCTGAGGTTGACAAGTTCGCTCACCCTCAGTCCACAGGAGTAGAGAACTTCAAATATGGCCCTGTTTCTGTGCCCCTCTTCCAAAGACAGGTCTACTGAATTAATTATATCTTCAACTTCGGAAACGGACAGGACCACAGGTAAATAAGGTCTTATCTTTGGTGGGTCAAGGAGTTCTGTAGGATTTGAATTTATTATATTCTCCATCTCAAGATATTTATAGAAAGCTTTGAGAGAACTTATCAGACGAGCCTGGGATCTTTTTGACAGAGAGAAGCTAAGCTGTAAAGTGAGAAATTCCGAAAGCAGTTCGGGGGTAACATTATCCAACTGTTTGATAGTTGTGGAGTTCTCCTTACCTGTTATAAAAGAATCCAGTTTCTCCACATCCGAGCAGTAAGAGCTTATTGTATTATTAGAGAGCGACCTCTCCAGTCTCAAATACGAGGCGAAGTCTGCAACGAAATTGTTCCGGAAGATTTTTTTCAAATAAAAATGAGTTACTTTTGCAAAACAAAAATAATACAATTATGGACGAAAAGAAAACCAAGATCATCTGCACAATTTCTGACAAAAGATGCGATCCTGAGTTTATACAATCATTATACAAAGCCGGTATGGATGTGGTGAGAATTAACTCCGCCCACACCTCTCTGGATTCTTCTCTGAAGATTGTTGAAAATGTCAGAAAAGTTTCCGACAAAATTGCAATTCTCATAGACACAAAAGGCCCGGAAATAAGGATTACTCAAATGGAGAACAGTGATGGTTTTCCGGTAGAAGCCGGGGATACAGTAGAGTTTGCCGACGATCTGAAAGGTATCTCAAGAAAAGGGCTCCTCTACACCAACTACTCCAATTTTGTATCGGAAGTACCTGTGGGTATAAACATACTTATTGACGACGGAGAGATCTCACTCACCACAAAGGGTAAAGGAAACGGCAGATTGATTTGCGTGGCTAACAACAGAGGTATTATCAAAGGGAAAAAGAGTCTTAATGTTCCTAATGTAAACATTAAGCTCCCCTCAATTTCTGATCGTGACAAAGAATTTATTATTTGGGCAATAGAGAATAACCTTGATTTTATTGCACACTCATTCGTGAGAAACAGAGATGACCTTCTGACTGTTCAAAAGATTCTGAATGAGCACAACAGCCATCTGAAGATTATCTCTAAAATTGAAAATCAGGAAGGGGTCAACAATATAGATGATATTCTCTCTTTCTGTTACGGGGTAATGGTTGCACGAGGAGATCTCGGAGTTGAAATCGAGTATCAGAAAATTCCCATAATTCAACAAGATATTATTAAAAAATGCCAGGCCAGAAAAAAACCGGTGATTATTGCTACTCAAATGCTTCACTCAATGATTGAACATCCAAGACCAACCAGGGCAGAGGTTACGGATGTTGCAAACGCTATTTACCAAAGTGCCGATGCAATAATGCTAAGCGGAGAAACTGCAAACGGTCTCTATCCGCTGGAGGCGGTGCAAACAATGTCCAAAATATCCATAGAAATAGAGAAGCACCACGAACCTTTTCACCAGTTAAACCTTGAGAATGTTACAGAACCTGTTGCCGCTGTGCTGGCTAAAGGTATAGTCGATGCCACTGCCAAACTTCCAATCAAGGCTATCATTCTGGACACATTGACCGGTAGAACCGGAAGATATATCTCCGCTTTCAGACCTAAGATACCAATCTATGCAAAGTGCTACAAGGATTATGTTATGAGGGAACTTTCTCTTTCATACGGAGTATACGGCTATTATACAAGTGTTTATGATAGCAAGGAAGATTTTATTAAGAGTTCCGTCAAGAATCTTTTAAAAGATAAATGTTTTAACCGGAAAGATATGATAGGAGTTGTTGCCGGAAGTTTCGGCCAGTCAACAGGTGCTTCATTTATGGAAATCAGCACTGCCATGAATATGATAATATAGGCAAAACTCTCTCAATCCGCATATTTCACATTTTGGTTTTCTGGCGATGCATATATGTCTTCCATGGAGAATGAGCCAATGATGTGCCTTTGCCCTTTTTTCTGCGGGAATATTCTCAGTAAGATCTAGTTCAACTCCAAGAGGGGTGCTTTTATCCGACAACCCCAGCCTCCTTGAAATTCTATAGACATGGGTATCTACTGCAATTACTGGTTTATCGTAAACTATCGAAGCAACCACATTGGCTGTTTTTCTTCCCACACCGGGAAGTTTCTGAAGTTCTTCCGGGTCGGATGGTACCTTTGAGTCGTATTTTTCAACCAGAATCCGGGCCATTTTTACAAGATAACCACTCTTGCTGTTGGGGTAAGTTACGGATGATATCAGTTTAAACACATCTTCAGAAGAGGCTTTTGAAAGTAGTTCCGGAGTGGGGAATTGTTCAAACAATTTTGGAGTTACTATGTTTACTCTCTTATCTGTACACTGAGCGGAAAGAATTACGGAAACAACCAGTTCAAAAGGATTCCTGTAGTTTAGTTCACTTGCGGCAAAGGGCACATTCAACTCAAACCACTCGATAATTTTTCTGTAACGTTCACTCTTTTCCATAAAACTACTCGTCCAACAGTTGAGAGAAGTCAATCTCCTGCGACACCTCTATCTCTCTACAGGCCAGATTTTCGCATAACATTACCCTGCCGGGGTATCTTTTAAAGAGAGATCTGTTATGGGTAACCACTATTATGGCAGAATTGGTCCGCCTGTGAATCTTCATTAGAAGATCCATAAACTCATATGCTGTATCGATATCCAGATTTCCTGTTGGTTCATCGGCTAAGATTATCTGAGGATCATTTAGAAGAGCTCTTGCAATGGCAACGCGTTGCTGCTCTCCTCCGGACAACTGATGAGGCATCTTGTGAGCCTTCAGAAGCATTCCCACACTCTCAAGTTTAGCATTTATAATATTGTCAATCTGTTTTTTATCTTTCCATCCGGTGGAAAGCAGCACAAATTTTAGATTTTCATATACAGAACGGTCATTGAGCAGCTGGAAATCCTGAAATATCACTCCCAATCTTCTTCTTAAAATAGGAATCTGACTCTCTTTAATTTTTGTAAGGTCGAAGCCTGCCACCCAAGCCCGCCCTCTTTTTATGGGTATCTCTCCAATTATAGTTTTGATAATTGAGGTTTTTCCGCTGCCTACTTTACCAACCAGATATATAAAATCCGATGGTACGACTTTAAGAGATATGTCGGAAAGGATAAGGTTCTCCTCCTTAACAATATCTACATTCACTAGCTCTATTAAGGGTTTATCAAAATCAGATGACATAAATTTTGTCGCTTTATTTATGCAAATTTACTAAATTTGGAGTTTAAATCCATTATTGGACAAATAAATTATCTCATGATTGATATGATAAAGAGATGTTCTGTTACTCTTATTGCACTACTCTCACTGTTTTCAACAGTAAAACTGGAGGCCCAGCAGAATGGAAATAAATTTACTGAGCACTATAACAACGGAGTTGAGCTCTACAATAAAGCTCTTTTTCAAGCAGCAGACTTAGAATTTGATTATGCCCTCAGACAAATAAGTGAGGATAACAGTATCCTAAGGTCAGAATCGGAGGGATATAAAATCCTTATTGCAATTGAGTTGATGAGACCAAACCTGGATGCTTTGGTTTTGGGATACGAAGCCAGTTTTCCTTACTCCAGCCAGCTGGAAAACATCTATCTTAAATATGCCTCATATCACTTTAACGGGAACTCCTTCGACAAGGCACTCGAAATACTAAATAAAATAGAGAGGGACAACCTTACCAAGGAGCAGAGAACAGAGTACGACTTTAAATTAGGATATACCCACATGAGGATGGGAAATCTTGAGAGAGCCCTCTCTCAGTTCGACAGAGTAACCAAGGGGATTTACACCTCATATACCAACCCCGGTTTGTACTATTCTGCATATATATACTATATGAAGAAAGACTTTGTAAAAGCAATTGAGCTGTTTTCCCGAATCGAGAAAGACCCTAGGTTCTCTACTCTTGCACAGTTTTATATGCTGGAATCTAACTTTATGCTCAAAAATTTTGATACGGTAATCGAAAACGGGGACAAAGTTTACGAGTTGGTTGCTCAGGAGTTCAAGACCAAGACAGCCAGAATGGTATCGGAGGCTTATTTTTTCGGAAATAATACGGAAAAGGCCAAATACTATTTCGAAAAATATTCCCTCACCAGCGGAGAGCTTTCAAGAAAAGACATATACTACCAGGGAATTATCTCGTACAAGCTTAAAAATTACAATTCAGCAATTGAATCTCTTAACCAGGTTACGGCAATTAAGGACAGTCTCTCGCAAAATGCACAATATCACATTGGTCAATGCTATGTAGAACTTAAAAACAAGCAGGTTGCTCTTAATGCCTTTAAAGCTGCGTCGGAAGGTGACTTCGACCAACTTATCCGGGAGGATGCAATGTTCAACTATGCTAAACTCTCTTTCGATCTGAACTCCGATATCAGTAAATTTCAACAATATCTTAAAGATTACTCTCCTCCCGAATTGAAGTTTAATGAAATTCAAAATTATATTGCCAGCTACTACCTGCTCTCTCAGGATTATAAATCTGCAGTTGAAACATTGACAAAGATTAAAAGGCCAACCGGCAGAGATTTGCAAAATTTGCAGAAGGCCTCATTCCTGCGGGGAATGCAGTTGGTTAATTTAGGCGGATACAGAGATGCCATTCCCTATTTTGAATTATCCATCACAAATTCAGGATTCAACAGCTACTTAAAAAATATTGCTAAATTCTGGTTGGCCGAAGCTTTATACCGGGACAACCAATTTCAGGAATCTATTGATATAAATCTGTATCTTGCGACAAAAGATGAGAAATTCCAGCTTACTCCCGAATATTCGGCTTCGATTTACAATCTTGCATACGGATATTTCAAAATATCGAATTTCAGACAAGCACAAGAGTGGTTCAAAAGATACCTGGCCACCCCGAGAGGCGAGGCAATATATGCAAACGAAGCCAGACTCAGGCTTGGGGATTGTCTTTTTATGCAAAGAGACTATAGCGGAGCTGTAGAAATATTCTCGCAAATACCTGATAAAGACCCATTGATAAATACTTACGCGAAATATCAGATGGCAATCTCATACGGACTATTGGGAGAAGATAGCAAGAAGATTGAGGCCCTAAAAGAGATTGTTGAGACACATTTAAAAACAAAATATTACCCTGAAGTGCTTTATGAGATGGGAAGGACATTGGTTCAAACCGGAGACAACAACGGGGCAATGCAATACTTTCAGGAGCTTAGCACAGATTACAGAGAGAGTCACTATTATACAAAAGCTCTGCTGGAGATGGGTCTTGTAAGCATAAATCAGCAGGAGAATGGTAAAGCTATAGGATTTTACAAGAGGATTCTTGAAGAGAGCCCGCTTTCTCCAGAGGCTCAAAGCGCTATTGCCGGACTGGAAAATATTTACATGGAGAAGGGCAATTCGGAAGAGTTCTTAGCATACCTGGATCAACTTGGCCTTTCAAAAGTCAAGAACACTGATGATAAGGAGTTGATGATTTTCAACTCGGCAGAAAAACAGTATCTGTCAGGGAATTACTCAGCTGCAATAAGTTCTCTAACCACATTTATTAATCGCCACCCAAACGGTACTAAAATTTCTCAGGCATACTTCTATCTCGGTGAGTCATATCTTAAAACAGGAAAACCCGAGCTGGCCCTCGATGCCTACCTGAGGGTTATGGAGAAGGGAGAGGGATCGTTCTCGGAATTGGCTACCCTCAACTATGCCAGGATTTCATACCAACTGGAAAACTACCAGCAGGCTCTTAAAGGATACTCTACACTGAGTATGATTGCTGCACTCGATAATAACAAGATTGAAGCACAGATTGGCAAGATGAACTCCTTTTTTATGGAGCGTCAGTACGAAAATGCACTGGCAGAATCCCAAAGAGCTGGCAACTTTAATCTTAGCGAAGCAAACAAACTAAGAGTCAAGTATGTGATGGCTAAGTCATATTATCTGCTTGGCGAAAGATCAAGTGCTTTGCCAATACTTAAGGAGTTGGCAAAAAATAAAATTTCTCCTGAAGGTGCAGAAAGTGCATATCTGCTTATTTCCAATACTTTTGACAACGGCGATTTTGCATCTGTAGAGAAGGATGTTTTTTCTTTTTCAGATTCAAATACTCCGCAGACATATTGGCTTGCAAAAAGTTTTATCCTTCTTGGGGACAGTTATGCAGAGAGAGAGAACTGGGAACAGGCAGAGGCAACTTTCAAAAGCATCCAGAATTCATATAAGCCTAAAACCAAGGACGATATTGCCGAACAGATTAAGCTGAGGCTTTCAAAAATTGAAAACAGAGCTAAATAGACAGAGAGATTATGAGCAGAACTAATAAAATACTTATCAGCTTTACAATTTTTAGTGCATCGGCACTGTTACATCCAATATTTGCGCAACAAAAAATTGATCCCATACTTGAAGTCAGACGCAATTTTGACGCTAAACTCCTTGAAATTCAAAAAGGTAAGCTCAATACTACATACTCAGATACTTTAGGTAACTTTAATCTTAACTTCGACTACTCAATATTTGACAAACCTATAAAGGATTTGTACGAGTTTTCGCCACTTCCCTCTGCACAAGTTGAAAATGGTTCAAATCTCAAATACCCTGTTTTTTATGGCAATGCGGGGTTGAACTACCCACTAAACCCACATCTGGAACTCTATTTCCAGCCTAACCTGCCATCTTCCTTGTCTCTCACGGTTTACGGAAAGCACAACTCGTTCTGGGGAAAACTACCATTGGTAAATGTAGTCCAGAAAATTACCTCAAGGGACAAGCTTAAAGTGTCGGCTCCTTCTGCTCAAAACGACATTGGAATAAATTTCGGATACAACTGGAAGAGGGGTGAGCTGGGTGTTAACCTCGACTACAACAAAGATCTCTTCAGTTTTTACGGATACAACAAACCGAATGAACCTGAATACATAATGCCCCCGGAGATACTGATTACCAACCCTCATTCCTTACCTCTTTCGCAAAATCTTACCTCTGACTATATGAGAGATACCCTTTCGCACTCTTATGACAAGTTCGGGGGAAAGTTCTTTATCCGATCCACCGACAATCGTTCCAGCACCCTCTTTTATAGTTTTGACTTAAGCTATAACTATCTGGGAGACAAGGGAAATTATGGAAATCCTCTGATTTATAACGTTTATAACAACATCAAAAATTTCAATGAAAATTACTTCAATGCCGGAGGTGTGATTGGCCCCAGCTTCGGAAAGTATCACAAGTTTCTATTTGGCTTCAGATATCAAACTGCAAATAGTTCGGCAGCTACGAATTTAGACAGATATGATTTAGAGATTCACCCCTATTACATATTCAGTAAAAACAAATGGCTTTTCGAAATCGGATTACGTTTTAACAAGTATGAAAATCCCTCAGTGGAAGCTTTCAACATCTTTTTCAAAGGAGATGTCTCTTATGAACTCATTAAAAACAGGCTTTGGTTCTACGGAATGGTTGACGGGAAAGACAACTTCCGGACATATCAAAGCATAATGTCGGAAAACCCATGGATCACACCAAATATAGATATCCAAACCACAGAGGAGCCAATCATTGCCAGAATAGGTTTCAAAGGACAGATCAGTGACAGGTTTTCTTACCATATCTACGGCGGTTATAACAAGTATGAAAAGCAAATGAACCTTTTCTATTATTCCAACATCTGGTATGGCCCAAGAAACTCATTTATAGCTATTTATAACGATATGCACAAGTTTGGGTTCGGAGGTGAGTTTTTCTGGAAGTCAAAAGATTTTGAGTCCGGACTGAGTTTTGAATATAACGACTACACAAACAAGGATTCTTCTACCGTCTACAATTTTCCACCTTTTGAACTCAAAGCGTTTGGGCGATACAACTGGAGGGAAAGGCTAATATTCGGTGCATCACTGCACTTCAGGTCTAAAACTCATACACTGTTCTACTTTAATCCTTACAACGGAGAGTCTCAGTCAACCGATGAGTTAATCTCCTCGTTTACTACATTAAATTTTGATGCCACATACGCACTCAATAAAAAAGTATCACTTTATCTGAAACTCAACAACATTTTGGATACTAATGAACTCTACTATATGTACTATGGCAGCCCCGGTATAGGAGCAGGAGTGGGTGTTATCTTTAAGCTCTAAGAATCAATTATTTACTATATTGTTAAATCCTGGTAATTTCTTGTAAATTATTAGGTTTTTTTCTCTATTTTTAATAACTTTGTCTTCTTTAAAAACAGAGAGATTTAAGATGAAGGAAAACGAATCCATTTCTGCAAGCGAGCAGTATTCCGCTGATAGTATTCAGGTTTTAGAGGGTTTAGAGGCTGTTAGAAAACGCCCTTCAATGTACATTGGTGATATCGGATCCAGAGGTCTTCACCATTTGGTTTACGAAGTTGTGGATAACTCTATAGATGAGGCACTGGCCGGTTATTGTACATATATTGAAGTTACAATTAACCCGGACAACTCCGTAACCGTTACGGATAACGGCAGAGGTATCCCTACAGGCATGCACGAGAAAGAGGGACGCTCAGCACTCGAAGTTGTACTGACAGTACTCCACGCCGGCGGTAAGTTCAGTAAAGATTCATACAAAGTGTCCGGTGGTCTTCACGGTGTGGGTGTTTCCTGCGTAAATGCACTCTCATCCCATTTGACAGCCGAGGTATTCAGAGAGGGAAAATACTTCATACAAGAGTTTCAGAAAGGTATTCCTATGTACCCGGTTAAGGTTGCCGGAGATTCAGATAAGACAGGAACGACAATAACATTTAAACCTGACAGTGAAATTTTCTCTCAAAGCATAGTCTACAACTATGAAATTTTAGCTACCCGCCTCAGGGAACTTGCATTTCTTAATAAAGGGCTGACACTTTCTCTTTTGGACCTCAGAGAACAAGAGGGTGATACTGAAAACGGGATTGGTAACGGAGATGGAAATGAGCAAAAACCTAAAAAAGAGATTTTTCATTCTGATCTCGGACTTTTGGAGTTTGTCCAATATCTGGACGGAACCCGTGAAATTCTCACAGAAAAACCGATCTACCTGGAGAGTGACAAAGCCGGCATTCCAATAGAGATTGCAATGCAATATAATAGTGGGTTTGCAGAAAACATTCACTCTTATGTAAACAATATCAATACAATAGAGGGAGGAACTCACCTGAGCGGTTTCAAGAGAGGTCTTACAACAACTCTTAAAAACTATGCCGATAAAAGCGGAATGCTCTCTAAGCTTAAGTTTGAGATAGATGCATCCGACTTCAGGGAGGGTTTAACTGCAATTATATCCGTTAAGGTTTCCGAACCTCAGTTTGAGGGACAAACAAAAACCAAGCTGGGAAACTCAGAAGTCATGGCAGCAGTTTCGCAAGCCACAACAGCTGCCCTCGAGTTTTATCTGGAAGAGAATCCTAAAGATGCACGTAATATTATTGACAAGGTAATTCTGGCAGCAACAGCCCGGCACGCGGCAAGAAAGGCCCGCGAGTTGGTTCAGCGAAAGACTGTGATGTCCGGTTCCGGACTACCCGGCAAACTTGCAGACTGCTCAGACAGGGACCCAGCCAAATGTGAACTATTTCTGGTTGAGGGGGATTCAGCGGGTGGAACAGCTAAAACTGGAAGGGATAGAGCTTTCCAGGCCATTTTACCATTGAGAGGTAAGATTCTGAATGTAGAGAAGGCAATGGAACACAGGGTTTTCGAAAGCGAAGAGATCCGCAATATTTACACTGCCCTTGGAGTAACAATTGGAACCGAAGAGGACTCTAAAGCTCTTAATATTTCCAAACTCCGGTACCATAAGGTTATATTAATGACCGATGCTGATGTGGACGGAAGCCATATTGACACTTTGATACTTACATTCTTTTTCAGATATATGCAGGACCTCATCAAAAACGGATATGTTTATATTGCTACTCCACCACTCTATCTGGTCAAGAAAGGTAAACAGGAGCAGTACTGCTGGAGCGAAGAGGATAGAAAGGAAGCGATAGATGTTATTGGAAAGGGCAAAGAGAGCGGTCTTCACGTTCAAAGGTATAAAGGTCTCGGTGAAATGAATGCCATACAACTTTGGGACACAACTATGGATCCTGAAAACAGGTTTTTGAAGCAGGTAAGTATTGACAATGCAGCAGAGGCAGACAGAATTTTTTCAATGTTGATGGGAGACGATGTGCCACCAAGGAGGGAATTTATTGAAACTCATGCTAAATACGCAAATATAGATGCTTAATAATCCTAAACTTACACTTCTTCTGCTACTTTTTTCCCTCATTATGGCGAGCACAATATTTGGTGCCTCAAAGAAGAGAGAAGCAGTCTCTTATGTTTCCAATACGTTATCTTCACTTCCGGAGTTGCCAAAGTTTATGCCGTTATACAATAGTGAAATTTTCAAACTGAGTTTTAAAAATGAAATTTCACCCATACTCGATTTTCTGAGAACAATTGACTTCTCCGAAATGCCGGAAGAGTACGACATCTGGAGTGATACAAAAATCAATCCTTACCAGATTAGTCTGGTGGATATGAAGGATACAGTAAAAATTGACCTTTGCGGTTACTGTCCTCCGGCTCAAAAACATGTTACATCTGATTTTGGTTTTAGAAAATGGCGCCACCATTATGGAATTGACCTTAAAGTTAACAAGGGAGACTCTGTCAAATGTGCATTTGACGGAGTAATCAGAATAACCAAAAGGGCAAGGGACTATGGTTACTATGTGTTAGTAAGGCACTATAATGGTCTTGAGACACTCTATGCACATTTAAGTAAAATTATAGTAAATCCCGGAGACTCCGTGAAGGCGGGAGCTTATATTGGTCTGGGTGGAAGTACCGGTCGTTCAACCGGTTATCATCTCCATTTTGAGACAAGGTATCTTGGCAATCCTATCAATCCCAACGATCTGATAAACTTTGATACATATACAACTAAAAACAATACCTTTTTGCTTAACGCACAAAATTTTGTATATAAAAAGGAGATTGACAAAATTCGTTTTTGGACAATCAGGAGAGGGGATACTCTCGGAAGAATTGCGATGAGAACCGGGGTCTCTATATCTAAGCTTTGTTCATTAAATGGAATCAAGAGAACAACAACTCTAAGAATTGGCAGAAGATTACGTTACACATAATTTATTAATAATGGATATTTTTGAAAGAATCATCAATGCTGAAGGTGGTCCGTTAGGGCAGTACAGAAAGAGGGCGCACGGCTATTTTATGTTTCCTAAGCTCGAAGGTCCCATCCAACCAAGAATGATATTTAACGGTAAAGAGGTTTTGGCCTGGACATTCAACAACTACCTTGGTCTTGCCAATCATCCCGAGGTCAGAAAAGTAGATGCTGAGGCAGCTGCAAAATGGGGACTTGGATATCCTATGGGAGCCAGAATGATGTCCGGTCATACTCAACTTCATGAGCGGCTTGAGAGAGAACTGGCAGATTTTGAGAAAAAGGAGGATGCATACCTATTCAATTTTGGTTATCAGGGTATGATCTCTACAATTGATGCGCTCGTTACCAGACATGATATTATTGTTTATGATTCTGAGGCACATGCCTGCATAATGGATGGTGTCAGACTACATATGGGTCAGAGGATAGTATATCCGCATAACGATATTGCCAAATGTGAGAAGGCTCTTGAAAGGGCAACAAAACTGACAGCAGAGACCGGTGGCGGTATTCTGCTAATCACCGAGGGCGTTTACGGTATGACCGGTGACCTTGGAATTCTCGACAAAATCGTAGAGCTTAAGAAAAATTACAAGTTCCGGATTCTGATTGACGATGCACACGGTTTCGGTGTTATGGGAGACAATGGAAGAGGTACCTCTGAATACTACCACGTAATGGATCAGATAGACCTTTACTTTGGAGCATTCGCCAAATCTATGGCAGCCATCGGAGGCTTCGTTGCCGGTCCTGCAGAGATAATTAATTACCTGAGATACAATCTTCGTTCGCAGATCTATGCAAAGTCATTGCCGATGCCATTGGTTGAGGGGTGTCTAAAGCGTTTGGATATGATCAGGACAATGCCTGAACTTCGCGAAAAGCTGTGGGTTATCACCAGAGCACTTCAGAATGGGTTGAGAGAAAGAGGATTTAATATTGGAAAGGCAGAGGCTTGCGTAACTCCTGTATTTCTGGAAGGCAATGTAGCCGAAGCAACCAACATATTGATAGACCTGAGGGAAAACCATAAAATATTCTGTTCTGTTGTCGTTTATCCAGTGGTTCCCAAGGATGTAATTATGTTTAGAATTATCCCTACCGCTATGCACTCTCTGGAAGATGTAGAGTATACATTGAACGCATTCGGACAGATCTCCGACAACCTCAAAAAGGGTCTTTACAAGGCTGAAGAGATGCAGGATAAAGCAATTGACTGATATTGACCGTAAACCAGAAGATGCTTAAAGATAAGGTTGTAATAATTACAGGGGCCAGTTCTGGAATCGGGTTGGCAACTGCCGGAGCATTTGCAAAAGAGGGTGCCAAGGTAGTTCTTGCTGCCAGAAGTATTGACAAACTGCTGAATATTGAGAAAGAGCTCTCATTAATAGCAGATGTTATCTCCGTAAAAGCAGATGTCACCCAGGAGCAGGATTGTAAAAACCTTATCGAACAAACAGTGGCAAGGTTCGGTAAGATAGATATTCTTGTAAACAATGCAGGAATCTCTATGCGGGCGCTCTTTAAGGATTTGGATCTTATTGTTATCAAGCAACTTATGGATGTAAACTTTTGGGGTACGGTATATTGCACAAAATATGCCCTACCCCATATTTTAAAAAATGAAGGATCCATTGTTGGTGTGATTTCAATCGCCGGGTTCAAGGGGCTTCCTGCCAGAACTGGTTACTCTGCTTCCAAATTTGCCGTTTACGGCTTCTTGGATACACTTCGGGTTGAACACCTGAAGGATAATCTCCACGTAATGATCTTTGCTCCGGGTTTCACAGCTTCACATATCAGAGAATCTGCACTTGTGGCAGATGGTAGCCACCAAGGTGAAACGCCGAGGGACGAAGATAAGATGATGACAGCCCAGGAGTGTGCAAAACATCTCATAAAGGGAGTTAAGAAACGTAAGGCCCAGGTTGTACTTACCCCGATAGGTAAATTGCTTGTTGTGTTAAACAAATTCTTCCCAAGACTTGTTGACAGGCTCGAGTACAACTATATGAAAAAGGAACCGGATTCTCCCCTTAAATAGATTTAATATTCTCAACAATTTTCTCAACAAGAAGCTTACGAGCCTCTTTGCTTGCCCATCCGATATGAGGAGACAATATTATCTTCTCACTGTTCTTAATTTTAAGATATGGATGATCAGCCGGAATCGGTTCCCGGACAAATACATCTACAGCGGCACCGGCTATAAGATCATAATTTAAAGCCTCTGCAAGGTCCCCTTCATTTACAATTCCTCCCCTGCCCATATTTACTATAATGGCACTGGCTTTCATCTTTTTCAACTCTTCAAGAGAGATCAGATTTTTTGTTTTTTCATTAAGGGTTGCATGAATAGATATAACATCCGATTTTGCCAAGAGCTCATTCAGAGTAACGGAAGGGTATTCTTTGTTGTGAGCAATCCCGTTTGTCGAGTAGTAAGATACTTTTGCACCAAACAGCGTTGCTATCTTCGCAACTCTTTTGCCAATCGTCCCCATACCAATAACTCCGAAATTCTTACCATTCAGTTCAAAGAAGGTCCTTCCGGTATTTGTAAAATGAATACTCTTAGAGTACTCTCCGCTTTTTACATAATTGTCGAAATAATGAGAGCTACACATAAGTGCCAATATGTGTGAGAAAGTAATCTGGACAACGCTTTCGGTTGAGTAATCTACAGCATTTTTAACGGGAATTCTCTTTGAATTTGCATAAGTTATATCCACATTGTTTGTACCGGTGGCAGCAACACAAATGAGTTTAAGAAGGTGGGCAGCATCAATCGCTGTCCGATCCATAACTACTTTGTTTACAATCACAACATCTGCATTATTTATTCTTTCGGCTATCTGTTCCGGCAGTGTTGAAGAGTAACACTCAAGCTGTCCGAGAGCCTCTATCGGAGAGAACGAAACATCCGTTCCCATTGTGGCAGAATCAAGAAAAACTATTTTCATTTTAACAATTCGTAGTAAAAAGAAGGCCGCTGTTTACAACGGCCTTATAGTAAAAAGTTGTGCCCAGAACAAGACTCGAACTTGCACACCGGAACCGGCACTACCCCCTCAAAGTAGCGTGTCTACCAATTTCACCATCTGGGCGTGGTAGTGCAAAGATAGTACGAATTTTGACAGATTGA
>JBAYMP010000032.1:0-24800 GCA_041663505.1 Bacteroidales bacterium
CCGATTAAAGAAGTTCTTGGATTCCTCGATTCAATTTATAACGAAGTGAGCTTAGCCTCAACCATCTTACTGTCAGGAAGATTTGAAGACAATAGAGCGTTTATATGGAATAAAAATACATTAGGTAAAAAAAACCTTATAGAATTTAATAGTCAAGATATTGTATATTCAATAAACTCTAATTCAAATACGGATTTGTTTGAAAAAAGATTTATTCAAGAAGTTCAAGTAACAAAGTATGACTACTTCAAAGCAATAATAAACACAATAGATTATGCATCTACAATCGATAATTCTATTTCAAAGGTTTGTAATATAGTTAAATTATAAATAATAGATGATGAAAAAATTACTTTACCTGTTTATATCCCTTTGTCCAATTCTAATATTAATTACATGCAAAAAAGAAGCAATTAGGATTCTTCCCACTGTTAATACCACTACACTCACTAATATTACATCTACAACTGCTACTAGTGGAGGTGTTATTACTAATGATGGTGGAGCCCCAATAACATCTCGAGGTGTTTGCTGGAGTTTAATTCAAAACCCCACAATTTCAGATGACAAGACTTCTAATGGTTCAGGATCGGGTAGTTACACCAGTTATATTACAGGATTAACACCGGGAACGACATATTATGTAAGAGCATATGCTACGAATGATGTAGGAACTGGTTATGGAAACGAGGTCGCTATAAACGCACTCGCCATTCTGCCAACTCTAACCACAACTGTAATCTCCTCCATCAAGGCAACCAAAGCAACAGGCGGTGGAAATATCACCAGTGATGGAGGCGCAACAACAACATCCAGAGGAGTATGTTGGAGTACTAACCATAACCCAACAATAGCAGATAGTAAAACCACTGACGGCTCAGGCGCAGGAGTATTTACTAGTTCCATTACAGGATTAATACAAGCCACAACTTATTACCTAAGAGCTTATGCTACTAATAATGTAGGAACAGGTTATGGTAATGAAATAACATTTGCTACATTAATATCAGCTCCTACTGGCCTATCTTCAATCTTTAATAAAACTCGTAATGCTGTAATTATCTCTTGGAGCCCTGTTCTTGACGCAACAAGCTATAGGGTTTATTACTCAAAAGACTCCACAACATCATATAATTTATTAGCTGAAGTTATAGAAACCTCTATATTAGATAACAATCGTTACGGATATTACAAAGTTTCTTCTGTTAGGAATAATAGAGAAAGTGAAATAAGTGATTATATCATAGAGTCACCATCTGCTCCTGTAAACTTGGCAACTTATTATAGTCAGGTAGATAATCTTGTAAAAATTTCTTGGAATAATGTTTCAAGTGCTAAAAATTATAGGGTATATTATTCTGAATCAGCTAAAGGAGAGTATGTTTTTTTAGTAGAAACAAGTACTTTATCAACAACAGACTCAAATCGCAATCGTTATTACAAAGTTTCAGCTGTAAATAGAGGCGGAGAAAGTAGGTTACGTTATGCTATTTCTGAAAATGGTAGAGTGAATGCTAGGGAACCCTTAGTAGATATTGAAGGAAATACTTATAGAACAGTTCAAATAGGCGATCAAGTGTGGATGGCTGAGAATTTACGTGTAACTAAAACACCTGATGGAGTATCAATTCCATTAGTAATAGCAAATAGTGCTTGGGAATCACTAACCGCCGAAAGTAAAGCATATTGTTATTATAATAATGAAAAAGGAAATGCTTCAACTTATGGTGCACTTTATACATGGGCGACAGCACTTGCAGTCTGTCCTGATGGATGGCACTTACCTTCAAGCTATGAGTGGTCTGAATTAATGTCATATGTCCGAGACAATATTGAAGATGGAACAGTCAGCTCTGTTTTAAAATCTACACAATATGGGGATGGAACAGATGATTATGGATTCTCAGCACTTTATGCCGGAGGTCGGTTGACTGTAGATGGAAGCTATGTTACAGGCTTTTACGGTGGTGGAATTAATGTATATTGGTGGGGAAGTAATAATCTTTCCATTGAAAATTATAGAGCTCATTGTCAAGGTTCATATTATCATAATGGCACTATTGACAATTCATATTACACACCAAAAAATGGTGGCCATTCAGTTCGTTATGTCAAAGATAAATAATATGAAATAATAGATTTAGCACCTAATCCTATAAGCTCTATATAAAGCATCTCTTTTTAAAATTTGTTCCAACAATTAAAACTGAAGGTAACAGGACAAATACCATACTTATTATGACTCATTTAGATGAAAAAGAAAAGGATTTTCTCAGAAAATTCAAAGGATTTAAAGAAAAAGGAGATTTCCTAAAACAAGAAGAATCTGGTTTATCGGAATTAGATTTTAGTATTGTGGCCTTGAGATTAGATAAAAACACAGGTTTGATCAAAGCTATGGGAGAAACAGTACAGGAAATATATACTGTGGCTAAATTGACAATACTTGGAAAGGATTTTTTACAAAATCATCCTGATCTATGAAATTAGAGAAGGCTTTTATGAAAATTGAAAAATTTAGAGATTATGAAACAATTCCTTTTGCTCATGACCATTGCTCTTCTATTTGGATGCAGCAAAGGAGAAACACCTGACCCAATTTCTACTAAGGTTATACCTACTGTTTCAACAACAGCAGTCACTTCTATAACGCAAAACAATGCTACAAGCGGTGGAAATATTACAAGTGATGGCGGAGCAACTGTAACTGTTCGCGGTGTTTGTTGGGGTACGAATAATAATCCTACCACTTCAGACAATAAAACTTCTGACGGCTTGGGAATTGGAGGTTATTCAAGTTTGATTACCGGTTTAATACCCAATACAATATATTATGTCAGAGCTTATGCCACAAATAGTATTGGTACAGGTTATGGTGAAGAAGTATTTTTAAAAACGCTTGCAATAACAGTTAACGACATTGATGGTAATGTTTACAATACTATTATTATAGGCACTCAGGTTTGGTTGGTTGAGAACCTCAAAACTACTAAATACCGCAATGGTGACCCTATTCCAAATGTAACTAGTAACTCAGCTTGGAGCATACTAACAACTGGAGCTTACTGTAATTATAATAACGATTCTAATAATTCCACAATTTATGGCAGGTTGTACAATTGGTATGCAGTAACCGACAGCCGAAATGTGTGCCCCTCAGGTTGGCATGTAGCAACTTATGACGATTGGACTGCCTTAACAACTTATTTGGGAGGAATGAGTGTTGCAGGAGGCAAACTAAAAGAAACAGGCACTAGCCATTGGGTAACTCCTAATAGTGGAGCAACCAATGAAACTGGTTTTAAAGCCCTAGGGGGTGGTTTTTGTGGCTATAATGGACTATTTGCTGATATAGGGAACCGTGGAATTTGGTGGAGCTGTGATGGTGGTGTTGTCATTCTTGACTGGTATATGTTTATGAGTTTTGATGATAGTAGGGTAGGTTCTGACAATACTCGCAAGAATAGCGGATTATCTGCCCGCTGCATAAAGGATTGAATTATTAGGATATTTAATTTGCCTTTTGATATAAAACCAATATAGTTTGAAATAGCACTATATTTGACTGTCCAAAAAATCCTAACACCAGAGCAGCCTTGTAGAAATACAGGCTGCTTTTTTTGTAAATGAACAAAACTAATTGCACATATATTTTGCAGATGAGATATATATATTATAATTTTATAACGGTTGAAAAAACATTTTTTATGGATGATGAAGAATATGAAAGAAGTAAAGTCGCGTGGATAAAGCAAACGGATTATATTAGAAATCGTCATGAGGAGGCTAAAAGACTTGAAAAAACCGGTAAAAACGAGGACGCAATCAATATATATTTGGGATTAATAAATTATCAACAAAACGAAGATTCATTGAAATTTAATAATTTTATTGAGATAGAACGAGTAATAATTTTATTTGGAAAAATTGGTCAGTTCGAGAATCAAATAGCATACTTAAAAGAAGTAATCAAAAAATTCCCAAAACATAATGATATAGATAAATGGAAGATTAGATTATCTAAACTCATTCATAAAAACATTAATGCAAGTACAGAGTTACAGAATCCAAAAAATATGGTTGTACTGAGAACCAAAATCTCAACTTTATGCGAATCATTCCTTAAATATCGGGACACTTTACCTGAGTTCAATTTTTATTATGATATGCCGGCTGGAATGGAAACTTATACATATCTTTTGTTATACAAACCTTTCCCTTTAAGATATTCATCGGCATATAGAGAATATATAAGAAAATTTAATTCTTATATAAGCAAAGCTAAAATTGCAGAAAATACTAACAATTATGGATATGCAATTCAAGTGTATTCATTATTAATAGAATATGGTTATGAAAGCAAAGAACCGTTTGAAAGGCTTTTAATTATTTACAAGAAACTTAAGTGTAAAGAAAAAGAAATTGAAACACTTGAAAAAGCAATTGCATTTTTTAAGAATTTAAAAGAAAAACAAAGAAACAATGTTATTTCTCACTCCAAGAAATTTGGAGTGGAAGATAAAACGATTGAATATTTAAATGAAGAACATAAAATTCTTTATTATGGAGGTGCATTTGATTTATATAATCCATATCCCATAATTAATTTATGGAAAGAAAGGTTGGAAAAGCTAAAGAGAAATAACGATTTTTAGGCAAATAGCTATCTGACTATAATTTACAGACAGATATATAATGCGGTATCTGTTCTATTTTGCCGGAGGGAGGGGGGTGAAAAACTTTTAACTTATTTATTATCAATATATATAACAACTGTGTCATGTTACTTTGGTATCTCCCTGATGCATGCACCCGGAACTAATGTCAGAGATTGTTTGTCAGTAACTCTTATGGAAATAGAAAATATTGCTGCTAATTGTTCAACTTAGGCTCTCCGATAGAGAACCATTTTATTTGTCAAAGGTGCTAAAAGAGAATTATAAATACCAAAAAAAAGCATTTAGAAATAAGTGCTCCTGTTGTTTAGTACACTATTAGTACCCCTCAATAAAATAAAATAGCCTCAAAATAAATTGATTAAGAGGCTATTTGTGTGCTCGGGACGGGAATCGAACCCGTACGAACATTTCTGTTCACAGGATTTTAAGTCCTGCGTGTCTACCTATTCCACCACCCGAGCCCATAGGGCTTTCAAAAAAACCTCTCACAGCGGAGAGGTTTGCAGAGCGGAAAACGAGACTCGAACTCGCGACCCTAACCTTGGCAAGGTTATGCTCTACCAACTGAGCTATTTCCGCATTGGGGATTGCAAAGTTAAAACAAAAAAACAATGCTCCAAAAAAATTTAGACTACCGTATTAAATTCTTGCAAAAACCTGATGTCGTTTTCGAAGTAATGTCTTAGATCCCTTACCTGCCACTTAAGCATAGCTACCCTCTCTACTCCCATTCCAAAAGCAAAACCTGAATACTCTTTGCTGTTTATGCCGGATGCCTCCAAAACTGCAGGGTCTACCATACCGCAACCCATTATTTCCAGCCAGCCGGTTCTCTTGCAAATGTTACACCCCTTACCTTTACATATATTACAACTTACATCAACCTCTGCACTTGGTTCCGTGAACGGAAAATAAGATGGGCGAAGACGGATTTCGGTATTTTCTCCGAACATCTCACGCGCAAAGAGCAGTACAGCCTGTTTTAGATCTGCATAAGATACTTTTTTATCTATGTAAAGGCCCTCGACCTGGTGAAAAATACAGTGGGCACGAGCAGAGATTGCCTCATTTCTGAAGACTCTTCCCGGGCAAATAACTCTGATCGGAAGGTTCATCTTCTCCATAGCTCTTACTTGCACAGAACTTGTGTGGGTACGAAGTAAAACAGGGTTATCTCCTGTAGAGATGAAAAATGTATCCTGCATATCTCTTGCCGGATGTTCCGGAGGAAAGTTAAGCGCACCGAATACGTGCCAGTCATCCTCAATTTCCGGACCTTCAGCTATTGCGTATCCCAATTTGTTAAATATAGAGATGATCTCGCTTCTTGTTACAGATATCGGATGACGGCTACCCAATTCCAGATTGTCACCGGGTTTTGTAAGATCGTATTGAGATTCAACCGGTTCTATGCTCTCCTCCAGGAGCGTTCTGAGCTCTTCTATCTTTTCAGTAGCAGCAACTTTGAGTTTGTTTAAAACCTGACCCATCTCCCTTTTCTGTTCGGGAAGAACATCCCTGAACTCCTCAAAAAGCTGGGTGATGCTACCTTTCTTACCAAGTAACTTAATCCTGATCTCCTCTATCTCTTGCTCTCTTTTAGCTTTAAGCTCCTCTATATCAATGAGAAGCTTTTCGATTTTCTCTTTCATCTTAAAAAATTGTGGCTACAAATGTAATAATTATTTTGGCCATTTAACTGCAGCTCTTCTCAACGGCATTGTCATACATCTGACTCCACCCCCACCTCTTGGAAGTTCAGAACCATCAATGGTTACGACGCACTTTTTAACTTTGTTTAAATCTTTCTTGCCGGCAATTACATCCCAAGCGGGAATAATTTCAAAACCCATCTTATCCAACTCATTAAGTGTATGGACATTTCTTGCGTAAGACATAACTTTCCCCGGTGCAAAGGCAAAGAAGTTTGCACCGCTGTGCCATTGCTCCCTCTCCTGGTTCCATTCATCTGCGCTGCCTCCGCAAATGATCGGTTCGATCTCCATACCCAGCTTCTTAAGAACAGAAGGTATGTTGTTCACCGATTTGATTCTTGAGACCTTTCCCCCTTCAATTATCATATGGACCGTCTGATACTGATTTTCATTCAGTATCAATGGCTCAAATACCATTGCCTTATCTACGTCAAGAAGAGTGAATACCATATCCAAATGGATGAACGACTCAGGAGAGGATGGCAGTTGCTGAACTATGATATGCCTCTTCTCCGGACCTGAGGATTTGCACAGTCTGTTAACCAGCATATCAATACCCTGGCTACTGCTCCTCATCCCGTTCCCTATCAGAAGAATATCTTCTCTTGCTATCAGAATATCTCCTCCCTCCATATAAACTTCGTTATTACCAGGCTGAAAATCTTGGGCATTTATCAGTTCACAGTCAAAGAATTTTTTATTTTTGAAAATAGCCTCGGTTATGATAGATTCTCTCATCCTCACTTTGCTTGCCATCCTACAGATAAGGGCTTTATTTCCAATTGTAACTGAAGCATCCCTTGTAAAATAGAAATTGTAGAGAGGCAACAGCGCATAGTAATCATCTTTTAGGTATGCCGTTAATGTATTAATTCTTGCAGGAAGTCCCTCAATAAGAACCTGAGCAAGATTTTTTGATGACATCTCCATCAGATATTCAAAATAGTCTGTAACCTCTTCTGTTACGCATATTTTCCCAATTAGAGCCTCCCTCTCATAATGGTCATCCAACAACTTTGACAGAAGCTCTTTCACCTGAAATATTTTAGAAACCTTTCCGAGAACCCCCAGAACTTGTTCATACTCTTTTTGAGCGATGGAAAGGTTAAGAATATCACTGTAAAGAGCCCTTTGGGCGTTTCTTGGAGTCATATTCTCCACCTCCGCTCCTGGTGTGTGTAAAAGAACCGCCTCTAAATTACCTATTTCTGACTGAACATCTAATTTCACCAGATTATGTGACATATATTCTAATTTTATTGATACTTATTATAATTATCCTTTAAAGGCAACTCTGTAAGGATGCTTTTAAACAAACCCTCATCCCTCGGACAGATCATTAAAACATCGTCTGTATTTATGATCATATAATTGTTGAGCCCGTTTATCACTACTAACTTCGATTTTTCTTCGGATACCACAATAGAATTTGAAACATTCATCAACAGAGTATCATCTGCCTGGATATGGTTGTCTTTATTATCTTTGCCCACCTGAGAATAGAGAGACTCCCAGGTACCAAGATCCGACCAGCCAAATGAAACAGGGTATACAATTGCCTTGTCTGTCTTCTCCATAACTCCATAGTCTACCGAGATGCTTGTACACTCCTCGTAAACCTTGTATATTAACTCCTCCTCTTTTTTTGTATAGTAGTATTTATCAAGAGCAACAAAGAGGTTTGCTATATCCGGCTGGAGCCTTTCCAGTTCAGATTTGATGGTCTGTAAGTTCCAGATAAAGATACCGGAGTTCCATAAAAATTCGCCACTGTCTACAAATACCTTTGCCAAATCCAAATTTGGTTTCTCGGTAAATACTTTTACACCATATGCCAGGTTTCCGTCTATATCTACCGGCATATTCTTATTGACCTGTATATATCCGTAAGCAGTCTCCGCCCTTGTAGGCTTAACTCCAAGAGTCATTAACGAGTTGTGGCTATCGGCATATTTGAGCGCTTCATTAATAGTACTCAAAAAAATATCTTCGTTCAGGATAAGATGATCTGAAGGGGCTACTACTACGGATGCTTCAGGGTTCTTTTGCAATAGTTTGTAAGTTGCATAGGAGATGCATGGCGCTGTGTTTCTTCTGTAAGGCTCCAATAGTACATGTTCTGGAAGTACCTCCGGGATTTGTTCCGTTACAAGATCTTTATATTGCTGCGATGTGACAACTAAAATATTTTCAACAGGCATAATCCTGGCAAACCTGTCAAAAGTTTGCTGCAGGAAAGACTTACCCATTCCCAAAATATCCAGAAATTGCTTTGGCCTGGCATTCCGGCTGACAGGCCAGAAACGGCTTCCGATTCCACCCGCCATAATAATACAGTAATGATTTTTGTTCATATTATAATATTTATCATCTCCATTTTGGTGCAAATGCATCCGGAAAATATTCCAGACAAACACTATCCGGCTTAAAAATGACTGATACAATATCGAATTGGGTCTCCCAGTCAATATTGTTCTGGTAGATATACGACCTTGCGGCAGATATGACCATCCTCTGCTTATTCATATCTATACTCTCATATGGCCGGTATAGATTTGGCTCTTTTAATGACCTGACTTCAACTATATGTAACCTTTTCCCCACCTGTGACACGCTTCCCATTACCAAATCCAGCTCCTTATGCCCATACCTCCAGTTTCTGTCGAGAAGCTTTTGTCCAAGTCCGGTAAGATATTCCAAAGCAATATCCTCCGCTCTTTTTCCTGTTTCCATTCTCCCTCCGCTACCCATATCTACAGATATATAAAACAAATGTAATAAAATAAAACCAAACAAGGAAGCCGCCTCAAAAAGAGAGGGGCCTCCTTGTTTATTTATAATAACTCGAAAAATTCTTTACTATTCAAAAATGTATTTGATACCAAACATCATTGTCCAACGAGAGGAAGAGGAGATATTATCCTTGAAAGTATTGGTAATTACCTTCTTGTTACTATCAAAAGCAGTAGTGAAACCTGGTGTGTAGTTATTAGCCGCAGTAGGTTTATCTGTCATAATAAGATACTGATACTGCTGATTTCCTAAAATAGTTGTTTTTTGAACGCCCCAGTCTTGATTTAACATGTTCAGGAAGTTATAGATATCGAAAGAGAATCTTACAGTATGCTTTTTCCCGTTAGTCTGATTAAAAATAATATCCTGTGCTATGTTCAAATCGAGAGAGTGTACATAAGGTGCCCTTCCACCGTTACGTTCGGAATACTTACCTCTGCGCGACTTCAAATATGGATCCTGATCGAAAAAGGCATCCATCTCATTCCAGATTTGATCTACAGTACGAGTATCTCCTGTTGCAGGCTTGATTCTGATCTGATCCTTGGTTGCAGGGATGAACATAAGGTCGTTATATGAATATGAATCATTATTAACATCTCCATTATATGTATAAGAATACCTGAATGGCATATACATCTGATATACCAAACCTACTGTACTTGCGAAATTAGGACCCCATTGTCTTCTGTAAGAAGATTGCACCAATATTCGTTGTGGGAATGATCCTGCAGAAAAACCTAATTCTTCCTTGTCAGGATTGATGGCAGGACGATACTTGTATGCCGAAGATGCTACGGAAGAGGAGCCATCGGTAACACTCTTTGACTTTCCAAAAGTATAGGAAGCATTTACATAAAGACCGTCAAGAGGTCCGCTGGTAAAGTTTCTCTGAAGTTGAAGAGTATTGTAGATCGAGTATCCTTTTGATGTATTAGTCATTAAAATTACATCATAAGTGTCGTCATTTAATGTATTATCCAAGAAATATGGTCTGTTATCAACGCCACCCAGTTTAGTAACTCTGGTAGCATCGTCCATATTCGGGTGGTTAATATCTCTGTGATAAATAGCGTTAATATCCTTATTGTAAAGAATTTCTGCAGTTGCTATCCAACCACCCCAGAATTTATAATCGACAGCCAGATTGGTTTTCCAAAGTTGCGGATATTTAAAATCTTCATCTGTTATTGCGATAGAAGATCTAGATAATGTAGCTCCGGTTGGTTTAGGCAGATCAACTACACCGTCAAATGCATGATTTCTCTGAGTAGTCGATCCAAATAAAACTCCATTATTGCCCGCTTGATTTGACAACCATACATATGGAGGAGTACCTGAGAAGATACCGGAACCACCTCTGATCTGTAATTTTTTATTAGACAGTACATCCCAATTAAATCCAACTCTCGGTGAGAACAAAGGTTTTGTTGAAGGGTATTCTGAAACATCAATCTTTCTGCCACCCTGGAATGTAAGACCTTCCAAAGCTTCATTTCTATCCAGATCAGACATAAAAATCGGCATATCCAAACGCAACCCCATTGTCAGGTTAAAATTATCCCTGATGCTCCATTTGTCCTGAGCATAAAAGCCTAAAGACATCACATTTACTTCGGCATAAGGGAATCCTCCATCTTTCATACTATATGTTTGTTTATAGTAAAGAGCTGTGGTGCCCGGTATATTGTTCGGATCCGAGCCGGCACCTACCCAAGTCTTATAAGCTACCAAATCTTTCTTGAAATCATCTAACGAAGCAAATTGCCACTGACCGGCAAAACTATTGGCATATCCGTTTACAAAAGTACGATAATCAGATTGTGTACCTATGGTCAATTGGTGTTTAGAAAAGTTAATAATAAAGTTATCCTGAATTTGATAAATATCACTGTCCAGCTTATTTCCATATGAATTAGCTTCTGTTCCGAATGTTGTCAATGAATTTTTTGCTGCTGAACCATCTCCAATATTAACTTCCGGGAAAAACCCACCATCCATCTCTCTGTAGTCTCTTAGTCTTGAATATCCTACTGTCAATGAATTTGACATTCTTGAGTTGACGATTGTATTGAGGTCGGCAATAAAAATGTTGAAATTGTTATTGGTTCTGTAGTATGCAGAAGAAAAAGGAATAGCATAACTATTAGGGCCACGTCCGTTAGCCATAGCTCCGGATGAACTAGGATTGTTGGTATTGAACGACTTTAGATAAAAATATTTAAAACTTAGGGTGTTTTTCTGGTTAATATTCCAGTCCAACCTCGCTGTTATTTTATCTGCCTCTGTAGGTGTGCTGTCTACATTATAAGTGCCAGGATTATAGTTAAAATTATCCTTTAACAGTTGTGTAATTTCATCGAGAGTCTGAACATCTGCTGCTGAATAATAACCAGTCACAGGTGAAGTTTTGTTTTCCCTCGGTCTCCAGCTGCTTGGTACTTCCTGGCGATCAAACTCAGCGTTTACAAAGAAGAATAACTTATTTTTCAAGATTGGCCCACTCAAAGTCAAACCATATTGACGATTGAAAAAGTCAGTAACAGCAATAATATCCTCTTTTTGAATATACCCTCTTGTAGACGGGCTTTTTGTGTAATAATATGCCGATCCTGTCCAGTTATTATTACCCGATTTTGTAACGGAGTTGATCCCACCGCCAGTGAAAGCACCGTTTCTAACATCATATGGTGCAATCATAACTTGAATTTGCTCAATAGCATCTAACGAGATAGGTTCAATTCCGGAAGCACCCAGAGAGGAAGCAAGACCGAAAGAATTGTTGAATGATGCACCATCAACAGTTACATTATTAAAGCGATACGATGTGCCGGCAAAATTACTTCCACTCGCCATTGGGGTAAGTTTGGTAAAGTCACTCAAAGATCTGTTAATGGTTGGAATACGGGACATTCTGTCTTTGGTAAAAATTTCCTGTGCGCCAGTCCGGTTAGAATTAATTGTGGGGTTTGTTTCACCAACAACTACTATCTCACCTAAGGAAATGGCTTCTTCATTTAAGACAAAGTCAAACTTACTCTCTTCTCCGAGAGTTAAGGTAACATCTGTTACCTTCCTTGCTGAAAACCCAATAAAAGAAGTCTCAATCTGATATGGAGAACCAATTCTCATACCTGAAATATTATATTGGCCGTTATTCTGTGTCGAGACAAAATATACGGTACCAGAAGGAATATGAGTTGCTTTAACTATAGCACCAATGATAGGTTCTCCTTGCGAGTCCTTAACAAATCCAGAAATGCTTGCTGTTGTAACCTGAGCATATGTAGCAAAGGTTACAAACAAACTAAAAGCCGTCAGGGCTAATTGCTTAATCGTTTTTTTCATAGATATTTTAAATAATTAGTTTGGTATTCTTTAACAAAAGTACTAAAAACCCTTTGATAACTTACAAATATTTTCAATAATTTAACAATTACTTAACGAAAGTTATTTTATACAATTTTAGCCTTAACATTATTGTAATCGCCTGAAATATAAGTCAAATTCATACATAGCTAAATTATCTAATATTGTTGCATATTTAAAAAAATGTACTACATTTGCACTCATAAAAGTGGAGAGATTTGATTGCTTGCAACCACGTGAAAAAATGCTAAAATATTCCATATATTTCCCCGCAATTTTCCTATGCAATCTTTTAACTCTCCCTTCAGGTGAGTGATTTTTATTAACTTATAATACAAATAGTTATGTCATATTTATTTACATCTGAATCGGTTTCAGAAGGGCATCCGGACAAGGTTGCCGATCAGATTTCCGATGCTATCCTGGACGAATTTCTTCGTCAGGATTCAAATTCAAAGGTTGCCTGCGAGACATTTGTGAGCACAGGTCTTGTTGTGGTTGGAGGAGAAGTCCATTCCAAAGCATATGTGGATATTCAACAGGTTGCCCGAAAGGTCATCAATAGAATCGGTTACACAAAGGCCGAATATATGTTTGACGGTAACTCCTGTGGTGTATTATCTGCAATACACGAACAATCTGCCGATATTAACCGCGGTGTGGATAAACTGGATGAGTCCGGGAATTCTATCGCAACTGCAGACGAACAGGGAGCCGGTGATCAAGGGATGATGTTTGGGTATGCCTGTACAGACACCGAGGAGTATATGCCTTTACCCCTGACCTTGGCGCATATTGCCCTGATTGAACTGGCAAAAATCAGAAAAGAGACCAACCTTATGCCATACCTCCGCCCCGATGCAAAGTCGCAGTTTACCATTGAGTATGGCGAAAACAACAGACCTTTAAAGGTCCACACCATAGTCATCTCCACCCAGCACGACGAATTTGATTCCGACATACAGATGCAGGCCAGAATAAAGAGTGATGTTAAGAATATACTAATTCCGAGAATTATGAACCGTCTTCCTGTCGAAACCCGCAAGCTTTTCAACGGCGGAAATTTTAAATTACTTGTAAATCCTACCGGTAAATTTGTAATCGGCGGGCCTCACGGAGATACCGGCTTGACAGGAAGAAAAATTATCGTGGACACATACGGCGGAAAGGGAGCTCACGGAGGTGGTGCTTTTTCCGGCAAGGACCCAAGCAAAGTAGACAGGTCCGGCGCCTATGCTGCCAGGTATATAGCCAAGAACCTTGTTGCAGCCGGTGTTGCCAGTGAGGTTTTGGTGCAGCTGGCTTATGCCATTGGAGTTGCCAAACCCGTAAGCATCTTTGTAAATACCTACGGCACATCGGCCTCTTTCGGACTGGATAAACGCAGGATGAGCGACAGCGAAATTGCAGATAAGATTAATCAGTTGTTTGACCTGAGGCCTGCCAAAATTATAGAGGTGCTCCAGCTTAAAAACCCAATTTATGAAGAGACAGCAGCTTACGGCCATATTGGTCGTGATCCGTTCAAAAAAGAGATTGAAGTAATCGAAAATGGGATTCCGGTAAAAAAAGAGGTGCAATTTTTCGGTTGGGAGAGACTCGATGCGGTAGATAAAATAAAGGAGGCATTTAACCTTTAGATGTGCCAGTTCATTTTCTTTCCAAAACCGAGCCGGTTATCCGTATATTTTACCTCAACGAGCCTGAGCAGCCACAGATCTCCTCCTTTAAGGATTGCATAAGGGAAGCGTTTGAGATACCTTAGCCTGTAACTGTTCAGGTATGAATCATCGCACTTTGATATCTGGGCTTTGAACTGCAGCCCGCGTATCATACCAACCTTCTCTGTTTCCAGGGCAATTGCTCCGGCAACGGTATGTGAATCAGGCTCCACAGCATATAAGCCGGACTCAATGGCCAGTTGAATGTGCCTGGTTTTCTCCTCAGAAGTGATAACAAACAGCAGCTCCTCTTCCACAAACGCATAAAAAGCGTGAGAACACCAAATGTCCGAACCGTTGGCGGCAGCTAATGTTAAGACGTGGTGCTCTTTAATGAATTCAACTATTTGTTGTGGAAACATTTTTATTTGGTTTGCTGTTTTGAGTTTTCCTCCCAGATATAGACCTTGTCCGAACGGCGCAAACGAATATCCCCGGGGATAGGAACAGAGCAGTACTCTCCCTTTACAGTACGTTCCACAGGGTTTAGATCTACCCTTATTTCAGATATATTTAACTCTATAACCCCTGTAGATGGCCCGATAATCAGAACTTTGTCGCCGGTTTTCAATTCGCCCGTTTCAATTAAAACCTCAGCAACAGAGAGGTTAGAGAAGAAGTTGGTAACCTTGCCTATATATCTCTTCTTTTTGGTTGCCTTGTTTCCATAGACCTCGCTCCACTCACCTATTTTTGCCCCCTGGTAGTATCCGTCCCAGAATCCCCTGTTGAAAACTGAGGAGAGTTGAGCCTGAAGCCGGGTAACAAGTTCCGGAGTATATTCCTCTGCACATACAGCGTTCGCCGCTTCTCTGTAGGAGGCGGAAACGGTTTTTACATATTCTGCCGCTCTTGCACGCCCCTCTATCTTAAATACTGTAACACCTGCATCTATCATCTTATCTATAAAAGCAATTGTACAGAGGTCCTTGGTAGACATGATATACTTATTGTCTATCTCAAGTGACCGGCAGGTCTCCAGATCCGTTACCTGATACCCTCTGCGGCAGAGCTGATAACAAGAACCACGATTGGCAGATGCATTGTATTCGTGCAGGCTAAGGTAACATTTTCCTGAAACAGCCATACAAAGTGCTCCGTGACAGAACATCTCCAGTGCAATTATCTTTCCCGACGGACCTTTGATCTGCTCCTTCCCGATAGCATCGCTTATGGCTTTTACCTGATGCAGATTAAGTTCCCTCGCTAAAACAATAACATCTGCAAATTGAGAATGGTATCTTACGCTCTCCAGATTCGACACATTCAGTTGAGTAGAGATATGCACCTCCATTCCCATCTCCCTGGCATATAAAATGACAGCCATATCTGAAGCAATTATTGCAGAGACGCCTGCTTTTTTTGCTGCATCAATAGCCTTTCGCATAGCAGGAAGATCTTCGTCGTAAAGGACAATATTAAGCGTAAGGTAGGACTTCACCCCATTATTACGGCAAATTTCTACTATCTTTCCAAGGTCATCTGCCAAAAAATTGTTTGCAGAGTGTGAGCGCATATTCAGTTCCCCTACTCCAAAATAGACAGAATTTGCTCCTCCCTGAATAGCTGCTGAGAGAGACTCATAATTTCCTGCAGGTGCCATTATCTCAATTTCCGAAGCTAATCTCTTCCCCCTTTTCACTGTCATACTCAAATTTTCTTTGTCAATGCATATATTTTATCCAATACAACCTTCGGCTTTAGCTCCATCATACAAGCATAATCACCTCTGAAGCACTCTTTGTTTCCAAAAACCGAGCAAGGTCTGCAACTCATATCAAGTTGCAAAGCATTCTCCATCTTTTGGCCCCAGCCGTAAAAACCGGCAAAAGGATGAGTTGCTCCCCAAATAGAGAGAACCGGAGTTCCCACAAAAGAGGCAAGATGCATATTGGCAGAATCCATAGATATCATAAGATCTAAACTCCTTATAATTCCGAGCTCCTGGGCAAGAGTGTGTTTCCCGGCAATTGATTCGACATACGAGTATTTTTGTTCCCAAGCCATCAGTTGAGAACACTCACTCCTTCCGCCTCCAAACAGCAATATTTTAAATCTGTCATCTTCACCCAGTTCTGCAATAACCTCCTCCATATACTCAACCGGCCATGCTTTGCCTTTGTGTTTTGCAAACGGGGCAATCCCTACTCTTATTGTCCCATTTCCATTTTTTAGGGTATCATGTTCTTTTTGTGTTTTTCTGTTCTCACCAGCCGAGTCTGAGAAATGAAGGTTCTCCAATCCCGCCTTTACCAATACAGATTCATACCTGGAGAGCATGGATGGCAACCGCCGGAGGTTTTTATTCTCCTTCCTCGTCAGGCTCCGCTTCTCGGCACGACCCTTGTGAAGGAATGCAATCTTTCTGAACGAAAGCGCAAATAAGCCTCTTAGAATCCAAGTTCTGAGAACATTATGAAGATCCGCAATATGCGTCGGCTTTAATTTAATAAGATCGTTAAAGAGTTTTACGAGTCCTTTAAAACCTTTGTATCTCCCTTTAAAGTCAGCAGGAAAGAAAAAGAGATTATCAACACCGGTAAACAATGGCTCCATAAATGGCTGCGAAACCATGGTAAAACGAATGCCAGGATTGGCCACGGCGTAGGCTCTCACCAACGGAGCGGCAATTGCAATATCTCCGATTGCAGAGAATCTGAACAGCAATATGTGTTTAATCTTCTTATCCACGACGATACAAAACAGGATTTAAAGAGGGGTCGTTATACATCTTCATCTGTTTATAAAATTTCATATATTTTCTTCCTGACTCTATGTCTGAAAGAAGCTGGTCTATTGCAGCAGAGAGATCTATTCTCTGGCTCATAAGTGTTTCTAATTTCTTTTCACAGGCCGCTTTATGTTCGGGTGATGCATCTGCCCTTACAGATTCAGACCTCATATGGTAAATCTTAAGTGCAAGTATAGAAAGTCTGTCAATTGCCCAGGCAGGAGTCTCTGTATTTATGGTAGCGCCTTCTTTCACGGTAACTTTAGAGTAGAGATCCATAAAGTAGCTGTCTATAAGCTCCACAAGATCTGTCCTCTCCTGGTTAGAGTGGTCTATCCTTCGTTTTATAACCAAGGCCTCTGCCGGTTCGATGTTAGGGTTACGGATAATATCTTCCAGGTGCCATTGAACGTCATCTATCCAATTCTTTAAATATAAGGAATATTCAAGAGTCATCTCCTTGTAAGGATTAACCAACCTGGCATTTACGTTGTCCTGTTTGTGATAATCTTCAATAGAATTATCGAATATCTCGTTGAATTTTTTACTGAAAGACATATAATTGTTTTTAATTGATTTGACTACTGGTTAAACCTCTATCTCTCCCTGTTAATGAGGGCTTCTCCAAAAAACGAGAGTTGTCTCACCTGGTCTTCTGTAAAACCTGCGTTACCTACAGCCTCAAGTGCTTTTTTATGATACTCCGCAACAGCCTCTTCGGCAGTCTCCTTTACACCCAGAGTATTATAGAGGGCAAGAATCTTGTCTATCTTGTTTTTTGGATTAAGGTTCTGGTCTTTCAATAAAGTTGTGAGCTCTTTCTGCTGGTAGAGATCTGCTCTCTTAAGGGCTTCCACCAAAAGCCAGGTTTTTTTGTTGCAAAGTATATCCCCTCCTATTGCTTTTCCAAACGTCTGCGTATCTCCAAAACTGTCTAAATAATCATCCATAATTTGAAATGCAAGACCAAGCTGGTAACCATAGTTATATAGGGAGTCCGCTTTCTTGTCGTCCGCATCTGCTATAACTGCACCTAACTTTGCAGAGCAGGCAATTAAAACTGCCGTTTTTAACCCTATCATATCCAAGTACTCCTGTAGCGTAATATAGTGAGCCTCCTCAAAATTCATATCAATCTGCTGACCTTCACAAACCTGAGCAGCCGTTTTTGAAAAGATATCCAGTACTCTCCTTAGGTGTTGAGCCGGGCACTGAGAGATATACTGGTAAGATTTGATGCACATTACATCTCCGGAAAGAATTGCGATATTGTTGTTCCATCTCTTATGCACAGTAACCTGATTTCTTCTTAGCGATGCATCATCCATAATATCATCGTGAATCAGGGTAAATCCGTGAAAAATCTCCATCGCCAGAGCAGGAGAAAGTATGCTGTTGTCTATCTTGTCAGAAAAGAGGTTGAAAGCCATGAGGCACATTTTAGGCCTCAGCCTCTTGCCCCCCATTGAAATAAGATATTCGATGGGATCGTACAATTCGCTTGGCTCTCCCTTAAAATCAAGAGTCAATATACCTTTCTCGACGATCGAATCAATCTCTTCAAGAGTAAACATATTTTTACGGACTTTATTGTCGCGCAAAGTTAACCTTTTTATACAATTTTGTATCTTCGCACCCGTGGAAAAGTTAAAAGGGGATATAGCAACTGTTGTAAAACATACAGGAAGCCATTATTTGGTGAGTACTTTGCCTGGCTGGAACCTTGTAAGTTGTGTTGTAAGAGGCAGGATGAGGATCAATGATCTTCACACCACAAATCCGATTGCAGTGGGTGATCACGTAGATTACGAACTGCAGGAGGACGGGACAGGGATAATAACCCAGATCTACCCCAGATTCAACTACATCATAAGGAAGTCTACAAATCTCTCCCGCCAGGCCCATATAATTGCAGCAAACATAGACGTTGCCTTCCTGATCGTAACTTTAGACTTTCCTCAGACCAAATGGGCATTCATAGACAGGTTTCTGGTAACCTGCGAAGCTTATAAGGTGCCCGTTACAATTGTATTAAACAAAACCGACCTTTACACAAGTGACCTCAAAGATATGGCAGAACATTTCAAAACTGTCTACTCCGGTGCGGGGTACAGCATTATTGAAGTCTCGGGCAAAACCGGCTGCAACATAGAGATATTGAGGGAAAAGTGCAACGGGAAGCTCTCTCTCTTTTCCGGAGTATCGGGAGTAGGAAAGTCATCTTTGATAAACTCTCTGGACGACACTCTACATCTGAAAACAGGGAAAATATCTGATTATCATCTGCAGGGAAAGCATACAACAACATTTTACGAGATTCATCCACTCAAAAGCGGAGGATTCGTTATCGACACTCCAGGGATAAAAGGGTTTGGTCTGATAGAGATGGGAACAGAGGAGCTAAGTCACTATTTTCCAGAGATGTTCAGGATTATTGACAAATGTAAGTTTGCCCCTTGTACACACACCCACGAACCGGGCTGTGCAATAAAAAAGGCGGTAGAGCAAGGAGAGTTATCACCAGACCGCTATTTTTCTTATCTGGGAATGTTGGAGGAGGAGAGTAAATACCGATGAACAGAAAGATATTAAAGTTGGCGGGTCCAAGCATTTTGGCTAATATAACAGTACCTCTTGTAGGAATGGTGGATCTGGCCATTGCAGGAAGGTTGGAAGATGCTGCATGTATTGGTGCAATGGCAATAGGCACAATGCTTTTTGACCTTTTGTACTGGAATATGGGGTTCCTCAGGGCAGGCACAGGTGGATACACCGCTCAGGCTTACGGAAGGAGGGATTTCCCCGATGCAATGAAGGTATTGGTTCAGGCTGTCGGCACCGCTCTTTTTGCAGCGTTGTTTATATGGGCAATTCAATATATTTTCGTGGAGGCTGCATTTCTTATTATCGACTGTTCACCCAAAGTTGAAAAGCTTGCAAAAGTTTACTTCTACATAAGGATCTGGGCCGCTCCTGCCACTCTCGCCCAATTCGCATTCAAAGGGTGGTTCATCGGCATGCAGAACACTATAAGCCCTATGATACTGGACGTTACCGTAAACGTAATAAATCTTTTACTCTGCCTTCTTTTTGCATTACATTGGGGTATGGGAATCCCGGGCATAGCTCTCGGAACATTGGTTGCACAGTATATCGGACTTGCAATGGCACTATTGCTTATGTTCCTATACTACAGAAAACTCTTTAAGTACATAAATCTTAGAGCGAGCCTTAAACTGAGAGAGATGAAAAACTTCTTTACTCTTAACGGGAACCTTTTCATCCGCTCTCTGTGCTTCCTTGGCGTCTATTCAGGCTTTACTGCCCTGGCAGCAAAATATGGCGACAACTTACTTGCAGTGAGCACGATAATGATGAAACTAATGCTTCTCTATTCATATTTTATAGATGGCTTTGCGTATGCCGGTGAGGCGTTGACCGGCAAGTTCATAGGAGCCAGGGATGTATCCTCCCTCAAAAAAACCATAAAATGGATTTTTGTGTGGTGCATAGCAATCGGTTTAGTCTCTACACTTGCATATCTTTTTGCCGGAGAACCTCTTTTCCGCCTGATGACAAACAACGAAACTGTAGTAACCGCCGCACGGGAGTTTTTACCGTGGCTGTTGGTTATGCCATTGATGAGTTGCATTGCATTCACTTGGGATGGCATATTTCTGGGCGCCACTGCCTCTGCAGCAATCAGAAACACAATGATCATCTCTGTCATCTCTTTCTTTGCCTGCTACTATATTTTTGAAGGGAAATTCGGAATTCAGGCCTTATGGATCGGCTATGCAGTACATCTGGTGGTAAGGTCTGTTATAATGACTATTGTCGCTAAAAGAGAGGTTATAAACAGAGCCTTTGTAAATTAATAATTTTTTCTTCAATCAATATAAAAAATCGTAACTTTGAACTTATTCATTTTAAAATCAATATATGTTTAAAAGGCTTCTGTTACTCTTTTCTATATTGCTGTTTCAGAACCTCTCCTTCTCACAGGAGGGAACAGAACAGGAGAAAAAAATATTGATGCTTTACTCCAAAAACCCAAATTATGATAGTTTGAAAGAATTTACCGCCGGTTTTTCCAGCTATTTCTCAAATAACAGAATAGATGCCCAGTTATTGCCAATCTATCTTGATAAGACATCGAACAGGAACTTTCTGCAGAAGAGGGAAATACTTGCGTCAATTGCTCGAAAATTAATTGCTCAAACCAAAATTGACTTAATAGTTGCTACTGATTTAGAGACGCACCTTTTGCTTTTGTCCGTCGACTCTCTTCTGCCCCCAGAATTGCCTGTTGTTTCGGTATATATGTCTGGTAACCACACAAAGTTATACCCACGTTTTTCTACATTTGCACTCAATTTCGGTGTTGAAAAAAACTTTTTACTTGGCTTGGAACTATTTCCCAAAGCAAAGGAGGTTCTCTATATTTCGGATACCAGTCAATACGGAAAGCTTGAAAAATCACACGCTAAGAATGTTTTAAGCAAGTACAGCAAAAAGATAAATATTAAATATGTGAGTCCTACTAAAAACTCTTATAATGAATTTTTTACCAAACTTGATACTCTTGACCCTGATTCATTCATAATTCTCTCTTCATGGTTTCTGGACGGAAAGGGGAATTACAGTATAAACGGTAAATACTATCCCTTTATCTCAAAGATAGAAAATATCCCTATAATCGGCACTAAATCTTTATCCCTCGGAACTGGCATTTTAGGTGGATATTTAACATCCTGGTGGGATGTCGGATATAAGATGGGCTCATACACCATAAAAATTCTGGATAATCCTTCCCTTCGTTTCCATACTACAATAGATGCCTACAAACTTACTTTTGATTACAACATATTGCACAAGTGGAGAATCTCCGAAAATGAACTGCCTAAGAATTCCATATTTATAAACAAGCACTCAAATATTTTCGATGATTACTCCACCGAGATAAATTTCATTATTGCAATATTAGTACTACTTTCTCTCGCCCTTATCATTTTTGCTTTTTATCACTTCAGATATATAAGGCTTTACAAAGAGAACCTGATTCTTTCCAAGGAGAATGCTGCCCGTAAAGAGCTGTTAGACAACACGCTCTCTGTCGTAAGTGAAGGCATTGTCTCTTTTGACACAGATTTTAAGATAATCGACATTAACAACGCTGCAAGGCAAATGTCCGGAACAGATGAAAATCCTATAGGTCATAAGTTTGAATCTATTTTCACCACGACACAACCAAATGGCCAGGATTCAATAATGACCCTGCTTTCTAAATCTCTTACAAACAAAGAGAGAGTAACTATTTCCAATCATACCCGGTTAAACAACAAGGATGAAGAGTCTAGGGTTATCTCCGGCAATATATCTCCCGTTATAGATTCAAACAACAATGTAAGTCAACTCGTTCTTGTATTCTGGGATGTAACCGAATCGCATAATCAAAAGAGATTTCTGAGTATAGCTGTCGAATCTGCAAAGTCATACACATGGTTCTATAACACCTACAACAATCTGTTTGTATTTGGAGAAAATTTTCAGAAAATTTATGGTTACGATACTCCTAATCAGACAACAATGGATCTTTTTCTGAAAAAAATCCATCCCGATGACAGGGAAAAACTTTTACTCAGTCACGAAAATATTATTAAAAACCGAATAACTAATTTTTCTGTCGAATACCGGATATCATTCAACAATGATAATAAATACGAATGGTGGGAAAGGAGGGGTCTGACATATTCGGATAGTCTGAGTGAAGATGTGATAAAGTATGTATACGGGATGGATATTAACATAGACGAACACAAGGAGCGTGAGATAGAGTTGTTAGAGGCTAAACTCAGAGCAGAGGAGTCCGATAAGTTGAAGTCGGCTTTTCTTTCGAATATGAGCCATGAAATACGCACCCCGCTCAACGGGATCGTAGGCTTTGCCAACCTGCTGACAGATCCCGAATACACACAAAAGGAGAAGGAGGAGTTTGTGAGGGTGATCAATTCCAGTTCAAAGGTTCTTATGAACCTGATAGGCGACATATTGGATCTGTCACGGATAGAATCAAATACAATGAACTTCGAATTCAGACCTACAAATCTCTCAGCACAGATTCAGGAGATAGCAGACAGTTATAGATTATCCGTAAATAAAAATATCCGTTTGATAGTAGACCTCCCTCAAAAGGCTGCTTTTGTAAACATAGACCCATTCAGAAACAGGCAGGTACTTACAAATTTGATCAACAATTCATTAAAGTTTACCGAGCTGGGAGAGATCCGTATCGGTTATTCTGTTAAGAAGGATTTTGTTGAAGTTTTTGTTTCCGATACCGGCAAGGGTATTAAAAAGGAGCTGTTGAACAGTATATTTCAAAGGTTTTACAAGGTAAACGAATTTATAGCAGGTACAGGACTCGGTCTCTCTATTTGCAAGGCCATAGTTGAAAGGTTTGGCGGAAAGATATGGGCCGAATCGGAACCGGATAAAGGTACCATTATGAGATACTCCATCTGTACATCCCTTTATGAAAATGGAGGCAATATTAAACCGCACATAGAAGATGCAATCATGGAGCCTTGCTCCGGAGAGAAAGACAATGGAAAGTTGCCCGAAAAGAAACAGCAGATATTGATTGCAGAGGATCTGGATAGTAATTTTCAGCTTCTGGATGTGATCCTCTCCAAAAAATTCGATCTGATCTGGGCCAAAAACGGAGAAGAGACTATTAAGATGTTTAAACAATACAATCCTTCTCTGATTCTTATGGATATCAAAATGCCCAAAATGAACGGACTTGAGGCTACAAGGGCTATCCGAAAGATCTCCCCTACTGTTCCGATCATTGCCCAAACGGCCAATGCATTCGATTCCGATTATCAGTCTGCATTTGATGCGGGATGTAATGACATGCTCACTAAGCCCATAAAATCGTCATTACTTCTGCTTCTTATTGATAAATACCTAAATAAAACTAATTACAGTTTGATTGAAAGATCTTAAGTATTTGCAGCTACTGTCCAAAAGTTTCCCCACAATCCCGGATGCCACTACAGAGATAATCAACCTTGAAGCTATTCTCAACCTGCCGAAAGGGAGTTATGCACCCTTATCTGAGATATATCTCCGCAATCATACAACGGGCAGACCCCCCTCCGTTCTGCTCGATTGTTGTCAAATCCGGTACCACTATTTTACAATAAGCAGACAACTTGTTGAGTTGTTCATCTGTCAGAGCCTTTTTTGCTGTCGAAGACATAACCAAAAGGGCCTCTCCTTCTTTGTTTCTGAGCTCAAGCATGTTCCCCGCAAATTGATTCATCTGCTCCTCAGAGATTTCAATAAGCTCCTTGTCGCCCTGTTCAACCAATCCTATAAAATCTTCCCTCTCACCAATATTTTTAATGGAGTCCAGGCAAGCGACAACAAACCTGCTGCCAACGCACATCATTACGTTTGTATGGTATATGAGCTCCCCCTTCATATCAAAAGCACTAAAGATAAAATAGTCGTAATCAAGTTCGTCGCAGAACTCCTCAAGAACACTTTCCTCTGTCCTTGGAGACCTGCAAGCATAAACAAGGTTACTGTCCCTGTCCAGTATCATACTGCCGGTACCCTCAAGAAACAGTGATTTCTCCTCCCATTTTGAAAGGTCCACAACCCGTTTGATATTATATCTGCTTCTGAGCAGATCCAGAACTCCGGATTTTCTCTCCAGCCGTCTGTTTTTAGCAAACATCGGATAGATTACCAGTGTACCGCATTCGTGAGTCGAGAACCA
>JBAYMP010000033.1:0-24085 GCA_041663505.1 Bacteroidales bacterium
AGCTAATAACTGTCTGTATTCAGGAGTTTCTTTTACATCTTGAGGTTTATTGTTGTTTTGACAAGAAGTAATTATAATAGCAAAAAGCATTACTAGGATAATTAAAGATTTATTCATTTTTTTTGTTTTTAATATTTATAAAATTCTACATTCCAGAAGTCAGCGACAGGTATTCTTGATTGGTACCCAATTCCATCTTGCATTGGGTCTAAAGGTATAAGTAACCATTCACTATCTCTTTTTGTATTTTCAAAAGCTGTCTGATATTCATTACTGTTTTTTGCCAATTTCGATAGAAAAACTGATGCGTTAATAATCAAAAGCTGATGTATGTAATTAGGGTTTTGTTTACAAATATTACATCCAATTGAGCCAATTAAAGGCAAGAAAATATATTCTCTAAATCTATTATAATCGCATCGGTAATCATAATAATATATACCATCATTAAGGTTTAGAAGTTTTTCAAAATTAAAAGATGTAGAAAAAATATAAGCTTCAGATTCGTTAAATGAAGAGCGATGAACAGTTCTATCATTTTTCCCCTTTAAATAAACATTTTTCACTAATTGTTTATTTACAGAGAATGAAAGAAAAGTAGAAGTTTCATAAAGAAAAATACTCTCATTCTCTTTTGTGACATCAATGTGATTTTTAATAGCTTTTACCCAACCGTATTTTTGATAAAAAAGAGGGTTGCCACCATTAAGTTGCTTTGATAATAAACCATCTGTAGCAAATCTCTCAGGCATAGTTTTATTACCTTTTCTGTCTGCCCTAAATAAATTCAATGTATTCTCCATTGCTGTCTCTTTACAATTACTGCCAACGGCCGGCGGCTGAAAACGTAAGGGAAATTGAAACTGTGTTTGTATCACCCGATGCCGCAAGTGCTAAGCGAACTGGTGTTGCCCAACCACTGCTACCCTTATGTTTTTACGCCGTTTGTTGGCACCAGTTAATAATCTCCAGTATTTGATTTATAATTTTTCAATTTATTAAAAGTCAAATCATGAATTTTACCTCCTACAAGTCTCTTCCCTTTTTCGCAAAAATCAGTTTGTGCTCTTTTTATAAATTCTATAGGTCTTCTTGTTAATGCAAGTTGTAAATCCAAATCCATAGTCTTTGTTAATTTTCTCTCTCTAAGAACATTGTATGCATCTCTAAAAGAATTTGACAATGGATTAAACATTTTTGGATCACCATTATTAAAAATAAACATTCTATTTGCCTCTAAAAACTTAAAAACTGCTTCCTTTTTCTGCTGCTCTGACGGATCTGAAATTGGCCTATAATCAACAGGCAATGTTCCATACAATTGTGGGCCAACATACATATCTCCGATCTCTATATACTCTGGGTTCTTATAATTACAAATATGATAGAGCTCAGGTATCCATGTATCATCAAATTTTTCATAACCTGCTAAATGAATACCTATCCCTCGATTTATGTCATATTTATTTGGAAAAAAATCATTCAATTTATTATCCAAATCATTTTTAAGCTTTTGAGCAAATTGTTTTAAATCTAATGTTTGAGGATAACTTTGAATTTGCTGTTTAATCCAATTATAAATGCTCCAATTATTATATTTTGCAAATCCATAATATGCTATAGCTGCATGATATTTCTCAACAGGAATAATTTTAGATTTAGTGTACTCAATTACTTTATATGTATTTGTTTGCTTGTTGTAAATTGAAATTATTGAATCTGTCGCAAACGATATTCCTCTTTTTGAAAAAATGGTTGAAATTGCTGTCATAGTATGTATTTTTTAATTGGTGCCAACGGGCGGCAATATGACCAGTGGCGATTTGCGGGCTTCGTCACTGTCTGCCGTTACAAACTTTGATGCGGGGCAGAATGATTCAAGTTTCCACTTCCCCCGCCATTGGCTATATTGCGTGTTAGGTGGCGTACTTTCGTGTCATAATAAATATTTTAATTTAAAAGTTATGTCCATATGCTTTTGATTTCTGAGAATTGTCAGCTTAATTGTTTTGCCTTCATCCTTCAATTCTTCATAAAATTTCTTATCAGTCAGATTATCAAGTTTCTTATTGTTGATTGCAATAATTGTATCTCCTAATTGTAGCCCATTTTTGTAGGCTTCGGACTGATAGTATATTGACATTACAATTGCATTTTCTCTTCTCTTCAAAGCATAAAATCCTGAAAGGGTTGAATTAAAATTCTTTTTTGATTTCGAATTCTTTATCAAATATAGTTTTTGATTTTTATAATCAATCGTATAATTATATCTGTCTAAAATCTCATTTCCAAGAAGTCCGTCATAATTCGTTTTTGAAAATGAACCCAATGTATCCTTGGAAAAACTTATTATGGGATTGTTAATCTTATAGTCTCCAAGTTTTATAGAAATGGAACGAAAATCGCCTCCGTTAGAATTTCCACCCAAGGCACCTGCATATAAAATAGTATAGTCAATTACTTTTTCGGGTAAAATCCCTTTCTCTGTAAGTGATTTGAAATAAGGTGAATTTAAAATTATAGCATCAGAACAACCCAAATCCATTAATAATCTTGCTGTAATAATCTCATTTTCTCTTATTTCAATATCTACATTGAAATAAATTCTGCCATCAACATAATCAAAAGAAATTATTGATTCGTATTCTGCATACTTTACGACTGAGTCTATTTTTAATGTTAACCGGTTGTTGTCAAATACAATTGCTTGATTTTTTATAAATTCGTTACCAATAATTCCAGCAATGTTTTCCCCATTAATATCCGTCAGTTTCAAAATAGGTGAATTGGTAAAATTATGACTGTAATTGCCAACCTTTACTTTTATTGTGTCTTTTATTAATAAGACTTGTTTATATCCTGTCGCTCCTGCACCACGCATTCTTGCCGTGTCTAATGCTGATTTAATTATCGAAATATGGTTGTTAATAAATATACTATCAAGGTATAATCCATCTGCTCCAGTATCGAATATAAAGCGCCCTTTTATCGAATCATTAACAATTGAATAAATATAGAAACTACCATCTTTCTCAAATTTTACTTCATTCTTACTTGTCATACAGGATACAAAAGCAAGAACGATAATTACTGACTGTACAATTTTACCTTTCATCTTTATTTTTTAGTATGCCACCTAACGTTCCCACGCTTGGCGCAGTGGGGGATTTTTGAAAACTAAATTGTCAACCAGCATGTATTTACAATAGAAGCACAAACTTGCAATTAACGAAGTCAGCCCCCATTCCCATTGCGCCAAACGTATGTTAGCACCAGTAATTCTTATTTCGTCACTATGCATCTTTTGAAGTTAAACGTCGGATATGTTTTGGTTAATTCGCCCTTGAAAACGAAACCATATAAGATTTCATATTTCCCTTTTCCTATGTCATTACTGATGCGTATTAAGTTTCCGTCTGACTTTACTTCAAATAATTCTTCAAGTACATATGTTCTTGCTTCATTTGAATCTGGATTATCGAATCGGTAAATATTAATCCGTAAAAAAGCAATTTCTCTTGTAATGGATGGGTTAATAAAGTTGACTTTTATGTCAATAAATTCTTTGTCAAGGGTTGGACAGTCAGATGTGAAATAAGCTGAAGAACTTCCGTACATATATCCTTTGCTCTTTATCCTATCAGCATCACTTGTCAAAATTAGGTTGGGTACGACTCCATCATTCTTCTTCGTTAATACTATCCGTTCTTTAATTTGCTTGTCATAGTTGTTCAGTAATTCAAGATTCTTTAATTTTCTTTCCAGTTCAAGTCTTATTGAATCATTATCAAGTTCAGGCGGAATGTCATAGTTGTGAACAATTTTAATTGTGTCAGTCACTTCTTTGACTATTACTGGGTCACCTGGAAATATCTTATCGGAGAACTTGGTAATAAAAATGGTCACGACCACTCCAAGCACAAATAGTGACGCATTTCTAATATTGTTCTTTGCCTGTTCTGATAATTTTTTCATCGGTGTCCGTTTGTCTCTCTTATTATTGGTGCTAACGGTTTCGGGCTATGTGCCGTTTATGGCATATAGCCATTGTTAGGCAATCGCCATATCTTAAGGCAGTATAGTTGTTATTTTAATAGTTTTCTGTTTTCTACATCTTGTAATACGCTCATTTGCCGGATTGCAATTTTGTTTAGCTTTATCAATCTTTCTCTTTGTGGCATATTCTCACTGATAAAAACAGCATTTAAATTTTCCATGTTCGAAAGGCAAATTAACTCATTTATTGTGGCATAGTCACGTACGTTTCCTTCCAAATCCGGATTTGCCTCTCTCCATTGTTTGGCAGTAATTCCAAATAAGGCAACATTAAGTACATCTGCTTCACTTGCATAAACGACTAAAATTTGTTGTGGCGTGAGTTGCGAAGGTGTCAAATTTTGCTTAATTGCGTCTGTGTGAATGTGATAATTTATTTTTGAAAGTTCTCGTTTTGCAGTCCATCCAATAAGTTTTTGTTTCTCTTCTTGTAGTCGTTGATATTCTTTGACCAAAAGCAACTGAAAACGTGGACTGATCCACATCCCAAAATTAAATGCGATATCTTTGTGTGCGTATGTTCCGCCATATCTTCCAGCTTTAGCTGTAATGCCAATTGCATCCGTTTTTACAATCCATTGTTTTGCAGACAATACAAAGTTGTTGCTACCCGATGAATTTCTAATTGTACCGAATTCGGTATAATTAAAATTGGGATTGAAGAGCGTTTCCCACTCACCAATATACTCTATTGTACTTTTAAGGCTTAACCATTTGATTATTATATGTTCTCCCATTTGACTGTGAGCCATGTCGGTAAGAGAAATATAATCTTCTTGCCCCTGTGAGATTAAACATATCTCTGTATTCTCAATGTGAATGGATTGTTTCTTTACCATATTTTATTGTATAATATCCAAATTTACATCTAATTAAACAAATAGCAACATGGTGTTGCCTAACGTTTCTATATAATCATGTTTATTGAATATATCACATCAAAAAACGGGAGATAAGAACATGTTTGTTGAATAATATATTTTTGATTATAAATCAAAGTCATCGGCGGGATTTTTTATGTTTTGGAGACCTGTCATACTTACATGTGTGTAAATTTCTGTGGTTCTGCTGCTCTTGTGCCCTACAGATGTGTTGCATAACTGTGTCTTAGGCAATGCAGTGTAAAGTTATAATTTTCTTTCTCTTCGCGCAAGGATTTTCACATGTATTTGCTGGTCTCTAAGGGAGTGAGATTCTATTTACGCAGTGATTCAATCTTGCGCTGCCTTTCTTTGGCTGGTAACTTACCTATTTCCTTTACTTTCTGGTAGAATTGTGTAAAGTTTCCGCCAAGGCTGTCTAACATGCCTTGGAAAACAGGTACCAATGAATAGTAGGTACTTATGGGAACAAAATAGGCATTGTTTATTGCGGCATATTTATCGTCAGCGCCAACTCTGTTAAGCCATGGAAGATCTTTCTTTAGGTCCATAAGCAGGGAGTCTTTCTTTTGCGCCATGGTTGCAGTATCCAGATTACTGGTATAAATTTCATTCAAGCGGGAGCGGACATCAAGTAATTTTACACGGACTGTATCCTGCCTTTCCCACATTTTTAAAGCCTTGTCAATCTGACCATCACTGCCTGTAGATTTCAGCCACCGCAAGATTCCGGCCCGTTCTACAGAAACCGCAAAGCTTTCGGAAAATTGGGAATCTCCTGGTAAATAATACTCTTGATGTGCCAATTCGTGAATTATTAGTCCGGCAATCTGTATTGAGTCTAGCCGCAAATGAGAGCTCAGAACCGGGTCGTTGAACCAGCCTAAAGTGGAGTAAGCGCCTATTGGTGAAACATAGAGATCATAGCCCTCCTCTTCCATCTTCCTGGCAAATTTTAGTGCAGCCTTTTTTGAAAAATACCCCCGGTACACAACACGGCCTGCTATGGGAAAACGCCATTGTTTTGGTTCTACTGAGAATCTTGGTGCACAATATACGTTCCAGCCAAGATTCTCTCCTTTAAGCTCTGAATATACCGTATAGCTTTTATTTTTGGGTAGTCCCAACTCTTTGGAGGCGAATTCCCTTAACTCCAATACCTGCCTCAACTTATCCTGAGCCGCGCTATCCAATTGATTTTTATTGAGTATCTTTTTGATAGGTACTCTGGAACACATTAGACGACAATGTCCAATAATTGCTTGTGAAAGATACAAAGCATTACTGCATCCGGAAATTCCGGTCGATAGTATCGCTGCTAAAACAATTTTAAATATTAGTTTCATCCATGTTTGCGTTTATTGAACATGCTTATTTTATAGCCGTTATTTGTTCCCAAATGCTTCATAATGTAAAGCTAAAAAAATATTAATGCAAAAAGTATGAAATTCCGTCATTCTCTTGACTTACCGGAATAAATACTAAATTTGTCTAAAATACCGGCTAAATTTTCTACAGATGAACACAGCAACAAGACTTTTCGCGGCAATCACCTTATTAACCACTACCATAAATGCATTTGCCCAAGACCAGCAGCAGGAGAAGCAAAAATCTCCTGTTGAGATGGCTGCGGAGCAAGCAGACAAGCTTCAAAAGGATTTTAAACTTAACGATGCACAGGTTTTCCTGATAGATTCAGTATTGCAGACAAACTTCACCGGTGTTTATGAAGAGTTTGAGAATATGAAACAAGGGGGTGTACAAAGCTCGCAGAGTTATCAGGCTGTACAGGAAAAGTGGATGCATAAGACTGAGAATGCCTTTCAAAAAATATTAACTCCAGATCAGTTTCTTCGTTATCAGAAGATGACCGGTAGCTACGCAAAACAAAAGAAGGAAGAGAAGCGAAAGGCTAAATCGAAGTAAACTGAGCCTCTCTGTTTTGGAAGTGTGCTATGTAACGGAAACCGCAGTCTTTTATTATCTCTGAATACTGAACAAATTTCTCACCTATTCTCCAGGAGTCGTGAGCATCCGATCCAAGAGTCACAATCTCACCGCCAACCTCTTTAAATCTTTTTAAAACATTTACGTCCAGATATGGAGTTGCCCCGTTCTTCTCCCTGTAGGTGTTTGTATTTATCTCGAGAGCCTTCCCTTCCCTTGCCAGAAAAGTAAGAATCTGGTCCAAAATATCTTTAAATCTGGAGTAGAGTATTACCCGCTCCCTATATGGAGCATATCTGGTTATGTAGTCATAGTGGCCAAGCACATCAAAATTGGCGAATTTTGTGATGCAGTAATAGATTGTTTCAAGGTACCTTCCATAGGCCATTTTGATATCCCTGATGTCGTAATAGTGGTCGTGGTAGGGATCAATGCCGTCTACAAAGTGCACCGAGGCAATTATAGTGTCGAATCTGTAGCCGTTTACAAATGCTGCAGCGTCTTCAATAGTATGAGGCTGAAGGCCAATTTCAATCCCCTTTAGAATCGGGATATCATACTGTTCCTTCATCTGGTCTATCTTTTGTTGTTGAATCGCCGGGTCGAACATAAATCTTTTATCTCCCGACGGGGTATTGATATCCTGATGGTCGGTAAAGATAATTCCGGCCAGACCAGCGGTTTTTATCTTCTCCAGAGCCTGCTCCATGGACATTCTGGAATCGGGAGAAAATTCGCAATGAGTGTGTGAATCAATCAGTTTCAATATTATTCAGCTTTATTGTCATTTACCCAAAGCAACAACCCACCACTTCTTGTCCATCTTAACTAAGGAGAGGGTGTTCTCAATGCCTTGTGGAAAGTTTGGAAGAATAACCTTGTAGAGGACGGTTGCAGTATCTTTTCCCCTCTCAGAATTTACCGAGATTATCTCGGTCTTCGCCTCCTTCGATTGTTTTTCCAGCATTACCCTTACTGCCGGTTCCAGATTGTCAAGACTTTTGAGCGAGTTTACCAGCTCCTCTCCGAGCTCCTTTGTGCAGAAACTGCTGGCAGCCTTGTAATCGACCTTAAAGTAAGCATCCAGAAATCCTTTGGTGTTGAGGGATATCTCTTCTTTACGGCTCGTACAGGCCGACAGAACCAAAACCAGCGAAAGAAGGAGTGCTCCCGTTTGTAAATATTTGTTAATCATATCCTGTAATTTATTTAAATCACAATAGTGTTACAACTGTTATTCCTGAACCACCCAGCTCAAGAAGTTCATCTTTCATGGCAGATATGCCGCCGACAGTCTTGAGATATTTACGTATCTCCTCTTTAAGAATGCCGTTGCCCTTTCCGTGTAGAATCTTCACTTCCGGGAATCCGAGCATCAGTGCATCGTCTATGAAGTGGGTCACAGAGTCTATCGCCTCATCTAACCTTTGACCTCTTATGTCTATGTAAGGTTTAAAATTGAGTCTTCTCTCCGATACGCCAAGATCCTGATATGTGCTCTTTTTAACATGGTTTCTGGAAGCTGTCTGGTACTCATTGTTGGAGATTCTCTCAACCTTTTCCTTTGACATTTTGCTAATGATGTTGCCAATGGCAACGCTTACATCATTGTTGTCCAGTCTTATTATCTCACCTATCAGATCACCCCCCTTTATCTTAACCTTGTCTCCCGTTTTAAGCAGCTCATCTTTAACCACAATTTTCTCACTCTCAATCTTTCTCTCTTTACTTTTCTCCTTTCTTCTCTGAAGTTGCTCCATCTTGCGGGCAATCTTCTCGTCGTCCGAAGTCTGTTTTGCACTCAGCAACTCCTTGTTGTATTCTTCAAGATCCTTGCGCAGCTCTTTTGTCCTCTCCTTCTCTGCCTGACTTTCGCGTATTTCACGTATGGTTGCTTCAATTTTTTTGTTAGTTTCAGAAAGCATCTTTTTAGCCTCTTCCTTTGCATCGGCAATAATGCTCTTTTTGAACATCTGTATGTCTGACAGCTCTTTCTGATATTTACCGGTGATGCTCTCCAGAGTCTTGTCTGTATTTTTTATCTTTGCGAGCTTCTCTTCCCACTGCCTTCTATTCTTCGCTATCTTTTTAAGATGTTTCTCCAGGTCCACAAAGTCGGACCCTGCCTTCTCCTCCGCTGCCTTTAAAACTCCCTCCGGAAGCCCCATCTTACGGGCAAGTTCAAATGCGAATGAACTACCGGGAGTTCCAATCTCCAGCTTGAAAAGTGGTTTTATGTTCTGGACGTCGAACTGCATTCCTCCGTTTATGACACCTTTGCTGCTGCTGGCATAGAACTTAAGGTTGCTGTAGTGGGTGGTAATCACGCCAAAGGCACCCTTTTTCTCAATCTCAGCCAATATGGCCTCCGCGATTGCACCACCGGCAGTAGGTTCTGTGCCCGCCCCAAACTCATCTATAAGAACCAGTGATCTGCTGTCTGCCTCAGATAGTACATCCCTCATGTTTTTCAGATGGGAGCTATATGTACTCAAATCGTTTTCAATAGATTGCTCGTCTCCGATGTCTATGAAGACGGAGTTGAATATTCCAAGTTCCGAGCTCTCGGATGCGGGTATCAAAAAACCGCACTGAAGCATATATTGAAGCAGACCGACAGTTTTGAGGCATACCGATTTACCCCCTGCATTTGGCCCCGATATCAGTAAAATATGTTTGTCACGGTTAAGGTTAAGTGTGAGAGGGACAATCTCCTTGCCCTCCTTTTTGAGAGCCATCTCCAGAAGAGGATGACGGCCTTTCTGCAGATTGAGCTCACGCTCCTGCGACAAAACCGGTTTCCCGGCCTGAATTGATATTGCAATAAGGGCCTTTGCCCTTATAAAATCTATCTCGCCAAGGAAATCTGCAGCGGAAAGTAGCTCGGGAAGGTATGGTCTTAAAAAGTCCGAAAACTCTATCAGAATCTTCTGAATCTCTCTCTGCTCGGCAAAGTGGAGCTCACGGACCTGATTGTTCAGCTCCACTATTTCCATCGGCTCTATGAAGGCTGTTTTGCCTGAAGCCGATTCGTCGTATATAAATCCCGGTACCTTCTTTTTGTTTGCCACAGAGACCGGAATTAACATTCTTCCGTCCCTGACCGATACTGTGGCCTCCTCGTCGGCCAGCCCCTCAGACTGGACCCTCTTAAGTATGGAGGTTATTCTCCTGGATATCACACTTTCCTTCTCCCTTACAGACCTTCTTATGTTTTGAAGTTCCGGGCTGGCGCTATCTCTTATATCTCCGAACTTATCCAGTAGTGCATCAATACGCCTTGTAATCTCGGGAAAGAGCACTATCGGTTCTACCAGCAATTTTAGGTTAGGATATAGCCCCTCTTTTGTGTTTTTAAAGAATGTTGCAATCGCCTTTATGGTTTCAAGGGATTGTTTAAGTTTTGCAATCGAGGTAGTATCCAGATAGGAATATCGGGCTTCCAGTTGTTTAAGGAAAGGGAGAGTATCTACATAGCCGGAATCCGGGAATGAGGATTCAAACATAGAAATCACTCTCATCTCGTCTGTCTGGGAAAGTTTGGTTTCAATCTCTTTGAAAGATGTAAGAAAAGCGGCATCATTCACTCTGCTTTTAGCCAAAGTGGTTGAACATCTGCCCTCTGTCATTGAGCGGATCCGGTCGAACCCAAGTTTCTGTTCTAATCTGTCTTTGTTAATCATATCCGGCCGGCTTATTTGTAGGAATTTTCTATTGCCAACCTGAGTTCATTTATGCTGCTCATCTTCTTGATCTCTCCATTATGAACATAAGAGATCTGTCCGCTCTGCTCCGAGACTACAATGACAGATGCATCGCTCATCTCTGAAATGCCAATGGCCGCCCTGTGCCTCATTCCGAAAGAGGCCGGAATGTGTGGATTTTCGGTAATCGGGAGGGTGCATCTTGCTGCTACAATCTTATCTCCGGCAATTATCATAGCACCATCGTGAAGAGGTGCATTTTTGAAAAATATATTCTCCACCAATCTTCTGTTGATGTTTGCGTCTATCCTGTCTCCTGTCTCTATTATGAACTCCAGTGAGGAGCTTTTGGCCAGAACAATGAGTGCTCCTATTTTCTTTTCCGACATTCTCCGGCAGGCGTGTGTAAGTTCATCCAGAAGCACGAGCGATGCACCTTTGTTTTTAGATCCGAAAAATGTATTGACGAGACTAAGTTTCCGGCCGGAATTCATATAACGAGTACCGAGCCTGAGAAGAAACCGCCTTATCTCCTGTTGAAACACAATTATCAGTGCCAGTACGCCCACTCCTATTACCTGATCCAGAATAGCATTAAGAAGGTCCATATGAAGAGCCCTCACCACCAGCCAAATAAAGTATAAAACGATAATCCCGATAAAGATATTGAGTGCCGCCGTACCGCGTATAAGTTTATAAGCTTGATAGATAAGTATACCAACCAAGGTGATATCTATGACATCAATTAACTCTATCTTTATAAAATCAAACATAAATTGTTGCAAACTTACTAAATTATTCAACATACGCGAGTGTAACAATGCTAAGCCTGCAATTGGTACACTTCATAATATGTTGTCCGCAAGCCTCAAGAGTGGCACCGGTAGTTAAAACATCATCTACCAGAAGAATGTGCTTTCCCTCAATGAGACTACTGTTTTTCAAGGAGAAGGCATTCATTACATTTTCCCATCTGTGCAGGGCATCCTTTTTTGTCTGGGTGGGAGTAAATTTATTCCTGACCAAGACTCCCTCCACTACTGGTTTCTTCAAATATTTTCCTATTGATTTTGCCAGAACAGAAGACTGGTTGTAACCTCTTTTCCACTTTTTGAGAGGGTGGAGCGGCACCGGAACTATTGCATCTATATCTTCATACAATTTGCTCTCTGCAAGTCTCCTTGCAAGCATCTCTCCCATAAAAACACATAGACCTCTGTTTCCGTTATATTTAAACGAATGAATAATTTTTTTGTAGGGGCTCCCCTCCCTGTAAATCAGTAGAGAAGATGCCCTGACTATATTCAACCTGCCCCAGAAGCAGATCTCGGCAGGATTGTTTGGCCATGACCAATAAAAGGATAAGGGAAGGTCGGCAAGACAGCTTAAACAAAGATACCTCTCTCTCCTCAGCAACAACCTCCCACACACCGGACATACCCTTGGGAAAAGCAAATCCAACAAGACCATCACATAACTGTTTAATTAATAAGTTTTACACTCTCTACGCTCCTTGCCTGAGAATCGTTCCTGAGCATACTCTCCACCCTTCCTCTTTGGAAGTAGTAGAGACTCACAATCTCCTCTTCGAGAAGTGTTTTTATCTCTGCAGAATTTCTTCTCAATACATCTTCCTTTCCAAGTTTTACCCTTACCTCCAGAGCATCTATCTCTTTCTTGAAGTCGTTGTAAAGATTTTCCTTTTTAGCAGTGGCAATAAACTTGTCTAAGTCTACGTCTGAAGCTGTGCGGCTGTCGAACTCTTTTTGAGAGGCATATTTCACAAATTCTTCGTACTCGGCCGGAGTAAGGCAAAACTCAGAAGGAGAGGTAATTGAAAGGTGATTTTTAAAATACTCAATAGCATATTCGTGCAGTATCTCTCCGTACACTAAAGAGAGAGCAGGTCTGGAAAAAGTCTGAGACTCAATTACCACATCGGGAGTTACGCCTCCGCCATCGTAAACGGTTCTTCCTTTTAGGGTTTTAAATGCTTTGATTAGTGAGTCCGGAATGTAGCCCACACTGCCGTCCTCGTTTCTCTGGCTGTAGTCGATAGCCTGGACACATCTGCCGCTCGGGGTGTAGTATTTGGCTGTGGTAAGCTTTATCCTGTTATTGTATCCCACATCTATTATGGACTGGACAAGTCCTTTTCCGAATGTGCGTGTACCTGCAATTGTTGCCCTGTCCAGATCCTGCAGAGCTCCTGCAACTATTTCAGAAGATGAGGCCGAAGCCGAATTTACAAGAACTACAATGGATAGAGAGGTATCTACAGGTTCATCTTTTGTAAAGTACACCATATCTGACTGTTTAAATCTTCCTAAAGCAGAGACCACCTTAGTGCCATTTGGAACAAAGAGGGAGACTAAGTTTACAGCCTCATCCAGAAGTCCGCCGCCGTTACCCCTCAAATCTATTATCAATCTTTTGAGATTGGCTTTGCTCTTTAGGTCAAGAAGAGATTTCCTGACATCTTTGGAGCCACCCATTGTAAATCCTGTAACTCTTATATAGCCGATAGAATCATTTAAGAGTCCGCTGTATGCAACATCGGGTATATGTATCTTGTCCCTGGCAATTGTAAGGTTGGTGGTATCTCCGCCCCTGAGCCTCTTTATCAAAAAGTTAACTTTAGTACCGGGGTTTCCTTTCATCTTCGCACTGCAACTGTCTATCGGCATGTTTGCAGTAATACGGTTACCAATCTTAAGTATTATATCTCCTGAAACCAGTCCGGCTTTGGCTGCCGGAGAGTTTTCGTTAACCTCATAAATGAGTACTCCGGAGTCTACCTTTCTTATGATTGCTCCAATGCCGCCATAAGAACCGGTTCTCATAAGTTCAATGCTCTCTTCATCCTCTTCAGGAATATATACTGTATATGGGTCCAGAGATTCCAACATTGCCTCTATCCCTGTTGTTACCAGTTTATCTATTTTGACACTGTCCACATAAAGTCTGGAGAGTTCTCTTAATATTGAGAATTGTACATCCAGACTTTTTCCCGTTTTAAACTCTTTTGTCTGTGAAAACAGTGGAGTTATAGTAATGACTGTTAGGGTAATAAGGCAAATTTTTATTATTTTGTTCATTTTATAGAAATTATGATATCAATATACAAAAATAAAGTTTTAGTATCTTTGATGCAATATTGTTTTTATGGAGATTATTTTTGCCACAAACAACCGGCACAAACTGGCAGAGGCCCGGGCTATCCTTGGAGAGGATTTCAAACTTATCACACCCAAAGATCTCAATCTTTTTGATGATATCCCGGAAAGTGCAGATACATTGGAAGGGAACGCCCTTATAAAGGCCCAATATCTTTGGGAGAGGTTTCACCTCACCTGTTTTGCAGACGACACCGGACTGGAGGTGGATGCTCTGAACGGTGCGCCGGGTGTCTACTCAGCAAGGTACGCGGGAGAGGAACAAAACTCCAAAAACAATATACAAAAATTACTCAAAGAACTTGAGGGGATAAAGCAAAGAAGGGCAAGATTCAGGACTGTGGCCGTTCTGATAATAGATGGTACTGCTTACTACTTTCAGGGAATACTCAACGGGGAGATTGCAGAGACTCCTTCCGGTAACGGAGGATTTGGTTACGATCCGGTTTTTATTCCGGATGGTTATACTAAAACCCTTGCAGAACTCTCTACCCAGGAGAAGAACCTGATTTCTCACAGAGGATTTGCAATGAGGGAATTATCTCGTTTTCTCAACAACAAATAGACCCAATGTTCCAAAATCTTCAAATAGTAGTATTACATACAATCAAATACAGAGACTCCAGCCTTATTGTACAGGGTTACTCAAATCTTGGAGGCCGTCAAAGCTTCGTCATCCGCACGGGGAAAGGTTCCAAAAATTATGCCGCCCTTTCTCAGTTGCACCCTTTGAGCATTATTGACACAGAGTTGGTTGGAGGGGCACGAGGAGAAATGGGGACCATAAAGGAGTACACACCTGCGTATAAACTCCCAGAAATCAGGTGCAACATTCATAAAAGTGCAATTGCAATATTTATAAGCGAGCTCGTTTACCGTACAATAAAAGAGGTTGAACAGAATAAAGAAATGTATAATTTCATCTCCCGGTCAATATTGCAGCTTGAGGCAATAGAGAGCGGGGTTGCCAATTTTCACACTTGGTTCATTGTCGAGATGAGCCGGCACATGGGATACACTCCGGAGTGCGACTACTCAGAGAGCAAACCTCTGTTCGATATTGTATCGGGAGGGTTTACAAATGATGTTATTTTGTCTGATCTATGTTTTTCTTCTAAGAGTTCGTCCATTTTGGCAACACTTTTGAATATAAAACCGGAAGATCTCCATTCCCTTAAAACAGGGGGTAATGAGAGGTACAATTTTATAAAAGATATGATAAAATACCTAAGTTATCACACAGGATATACAATTGAGGTTCATTCGATCGAAGTGTTACACGAGGTATTTGAATAACAGCTAAAAACGATATATGTCAATAACATCAACAATATTTCGTCAAATCTCAAAAGGGAGGCTAAAGCTCTTGGAGAAAAGCAGGGTGACACCGGAGCCATTTCAGGCCAATTGGTTTAAGGAGCTGATAACTTCGGGCATTGAAACATCATTCGGGAAAGAACATAATTTTGCAGGAATCAAAAGTGTGAAAGATTATCAGAGGCAAGTTCCTCTGAGAGATTACGATGCAATGGAGCCTTATATAGAGCGGTTGAGAGCCGGAGAAGATTTTGTATTGTGGAACGATAAGGTAAAGTGGTTTGCCAAATCGAGCGGTACAAGCTCTTCGAAAAGCAAGTTTATTCCTATTACCGACCAATCTTTGAAGTATTGTCATTTTGAGGGTATGCAGGCACTTCTTGCAAGCTATCTGGATCAGACCCCTGATTCACAACTTTTCGACGGCAAGGCTCTCACACTGGGTGGGAGTGCACGTATAGACGAGATGGGGAGTGGACACAGCCAATATGGCGACCTCTCTGCAATTCTTCTAAAGAACTCACCTTCCTGGGTTGAACTCAGAAGAGTTCCGGAAAGATCAATCGCCCTTATTCCCGACTTCGAAGAGAAGGTAGAAAAAATCTGCCGTGCGGTATACAATCAGGATGTCACAAATTTTTCCGGCGTTCCCTCCTGGAACCTGGTATTGATGAATAAAATACTTGACTATTCAGGTAAGGACGATCTTACCCAGATCTGGCCGAACCTGGAGCTCTTTATGCACGGCGGAATCAATTTTGAACCATACCGTGAAATCTACAAAAAGATTATTCCAAAATCACAGATGAACTATCGTGAGAACTACAACGCCTCCGAAGGTTATTTTGGTTTTCAGGACGATCCTGCAGACAATTCCATGCTGTTGCTTGTAAACAATGGAATTTTCTATGAATTTATCCCAATGGAAAGGCTTGACGATGCGATGGAGGGGAGCTACACCTCTTTCGAAACCATAGAGAGTGTAAAAACAGGTGTAAACTATGCCATTGTTATTACAACAAACGGAGGTCTGTGGAGATATCTTTTGGGGGATTGCGTAATGTTTGCATCCTTAAGGCCGCATAAAATTATTATCTCCGGAAGAACGCAACTCTTTATTAATGCTTTTGGCGAGGAGATGATGATTAACAATGCAGAGAAGGCTCTTGCCAAAACCTGCAGTGAGACCGGAGTTGTCGTATCCAACTATACAGTTGCTCCTCTTTTTATGGATGGGCGTGAAAAGGGTTCCCACCAATGGGTTGTCGAGTTTTCACAACCTCCAAAAAACTTTGAGGATTTTGCAGATTTGCTGGACAGGAATATTTGCCTTTTCAACTCGGACTACGAAGCAAAAAGATCAAATAATGCAACAATGAAAAGGCTCACATTAACCACCGTAGCCAATGGCGTCTTTTACCGGTGGATGAGTGAACGGGGCAAATTGGGAGGACAGAACAAGGTACCGAGGCTCTTTAATAAAAGGGATTATATAGAGCAACTGCTTTCAATCGAAAACAGCAAGAACAAGGGATAATCGTTTTATTATGCCTGATATTAACAGAATATTCACTATCAAAAGCAGGGAGGAGTTTGTTGCCCTCTCCCTTGAAACCTTCAGATATCAGGCAGAATACTGCGAACCCTATAAAAAGTATCTCTCTCTTCTGGGTACAGATATCGGTAAAATTAAAAGCATAGAAGAGATTCCGTTTTTTCCTATTCAGTTTTTCAAAAGTGAAACGGTTATATCCGGAGATGCTCCTGCTCAAAAGACCTTTACAAGCAGTGCAACTACTGGGGTTACCCCCTCAAGACATCCTGTGGCAGACCTCTGCCTGTATGAAAAGAGTTTTTCCGAAGGGTTCCGGATTCAGTACGGAGATCCTTCTGAATACGCTATTCTGGCACTTCTCCCATCCTATCTTGAGCGGGAAGGTTCTTCACTCGTCTATATGACTAAAAAGCTAATGAGACAGTCCGGAAACCGATTCAGCGGCTACTATCTCTATAACCACGAAGAGCTGTCTGAGATGTTGTGCAAGCTTAAGGGTATGGGACAGAAAACCATTCTCATAGGTGTGAGTTTTGCTTTACTGGATTTTGTCACAAAATATAAAGTCGGTTTCCCCTCGCTTATTGTAATAGAGACCGGCGGAATGAAGGGAAGAGGTGAAGAGCTCACAAGGGAGGAGTTGCACCAAAGGTTAAAAGCCAGTTTTGGAGTTGAAAAGATACACTCCGAGTATGGAATGGCCGAACTGCTCTCCCAGGCATGGTCCAAGGGTGATGGCCTTTTTTTCGCTCCGTCCTGGATGGAAATTGTTATCCGTGACCTTAATAACCCGTTTCGTGTGCTGCCAACCGGCAAAAAAGGCGGAATAAATATCATAGACCTTGCAAACATCCACTCCTGTTCATTTATTGAGACAGAAGATATGGGTATAAAAGAAACCGGGGATGGTTTTAAGATCCTCGGTCGTATTCAAAACTCAGAATTGAGAGGTTGTAACCTGCTTTTAGGTTAAAAAACTTATCCCTGTATTGTTTTTATAACATCCTCTACTCTCTTCTCAATTTGGGCAGCTTTTTCAGTTTCACCTCTGTCCTTTAGAATTTCCGACATATGGAAGATATAGGCGAGGTTCTGTTCTATATCCGACTTAGAAAGATAGGTTCCGCCATAAATCTTGGAGAAGAGGGTGATTCCCTTGAATGTATCTTCAATAAAGGCATCTGCGAGGGCCATTCCTTTTTCCTTTTCTCCTGCCTGCAGATAGATATCTACCGATTCCATAACCGAGTATTCGTTAAGTGAAGGCATAAGAGAACAGTTCAACGGCATTTGACTCGGGATAGCAACTTCCTGCATCCTGTCCAGAACCTCAACAGCCTCTTTGAGTTTCCCCTCCATAGCAAGTGATCTTGCTGTCTGGCTGTAGATATTTCTCATGGACAATACCGCATTGAAAGTAAGCAGATTCTGATAGTCTACATTTATTGTCGGGTCGTTCAGGTTACCCCAGCGGTAAACATTCATAACCTTGTCGTACATATCATCTGCAATAACTCTCCCCGGATCTCCGATTGATGTGGAGCTCTTAATAGGAACAAATTTGTATGCAAATCCGTCATATTCCAGATAATCTCTTAATCCAATCTCAAGATCGCCACCCATTGCAACAAAGTAAATAGGTCTGTCCCAGTTATAGTTTGCAAGAAGATCGAGAATCATAATCTCGCACTTTGTAAGGGCGTTCTTGCCTTCCGGTATGTTAAGTTCAATTGTATCAAGTACAGCAGCCGAATCTGCCGGAGATATGATGCCGCACTTGAGAGCATTCTCTTTATTTACAGGAACCAGAAGTTTTCTTGAGGCAAAAAAGCTATAGCTTTTTCCATTCTCTGCCATCATCTTGGCCTCCGGATTGGAAATAAGATCTATGACTGCCTTGATAGGAATTGCCCTGTTAAGTCTGTCCTCAATATATATCATATCGTTTGTGCCATACAGGTAATCTCTCCTTGGAATTGAGAACGATATTGGCTTCGATTCGTAGACCTGATACTTCATCTGGTCTATATACCAGTCTGTTCCAAGCAGCGAAGTGTTTACGATTCTTACGTCTGTCCTCACTCCCTCTACCTCTTGTATATACCAGAGTGGGAATGTGTCGTTATCTCCGTGCGTTACCAGAATAGCCTGTTCATCGCATGAATTGAGGTAATTGTAGGCAAGATCCCTTGCCGAATATCTGTTACTTCTGTCGTGATCGTTCCAGTTTTCACTGGCCATCTGAACCGGAACGAGCAAACATACAACTCCGGCTCCCACTGCGGCAACTTTGGCAGGAACTTTCTTTCTCACAAAATCATATATTGACATCACCCCTAAACCTACCCAGATTGCAAAGGCATAGAACGATCCTGCATAGGCATAGTCCCTCTCCCTCGGCTGGTAAGGTGGCTGGTTAAGGTATACTACAACTGCTAACCCTGTGAGCAGGAACAACAGCATAGTCACCCACCAGTTTCGCTTGTCTTTGCTCAGATGGTAAAAGAGTCCGAAGAGCCCTAACAGAAGTGGAAGCATATAATAGTGGTTTTTTGCCTTGTTGTTTACAATATAATCCGGCCCTTCACTCTGGTCACCCAAACGGGCTTTGTCCAGAAATCCTATTCCGGACTCCCAGTTTCCCCTGAAAGCCTCTCCCGGAGTAGTTGAATGCAGGTCGTTCTGGCGTCCTGCAAAATTCCACATAAAATACCTGAGGTACATCCAGTCTAACTGATAGTCAAAGAAGTAGGAGAGGTTGTCGCTCATAAGCGGTTTTTTATATTCGGCCCCTGCAATAGATGTTCCTCTGTCTTCTGTATATCTCTGATAGAATTTTATATGATCTTCTGACGAACTCCACATTCTTGGGAACAGCATCTTGGAGTCGGAATTGTAAAGTGGCTGAACCGGACCCGGTACCTTCTCATACTTATCGCCGAGCTTTGCATAATAGCTGTCCTGCTTAATGATCCACGGCGAGGCAAATGTCTCTCCGTAAACCAGCGGGTTACTGCCATATTGTTCCCTGCCAAGGTATCTTATTAAAGAGAATGCATTATCCGGCTGGTTTTCATTGGTTGGAGTATTGACAGAGGATCTTATTATTACAAGTGCAAATGTCGAGTATCCGATAACAATCATTGTGAAACACAACATTATAGTGTTGAGCAGTACTTTGCCCTTTTTGTATGAGTACCATATTGCAGCCAGTGATCCTGCCAGAAGAAGAAGCATAAATACTGTTGCCCCTGAGTTGAACGGCAATCCGAATACATTTACAAAAAGAAGGTCGAACCAGGATGCTAATTTCGGAAGGTATGGGATAATCCCGAAGAGAATCAACGCCAGGATAGCTCCCGAAATCAGAAGTACATAAAAACTCTTTTTTAGCGTTACATCGTATTTTTTGTAGTAGTAGATGAATACCAAGGCTGGAATTGTAAGGAGGTTCAGAAGGTGGACGCCTATTGAGAGCCCCATCAGAAGTGCTATAAGCACTATCCATCTGTTTGCGTATGGCTGGTCGGCCTGCTCCTCCCATTTTAGCATTGCCCAGAATACTGCTGCTGTAAACAGCGAAGACATCGCATATACCTCTCCTTCCACTGCCGAGAACCAAAATGTATCTGAAAATGTATAGACTAAAGCTCCTGTCAAACCTGCCGTTAAAACAGCTATTGAGTTTGCAATGGAGAATTTTTCAGAGTTTTTCTCAACTATCCTTCTTCCAAGGTGTGTAATTGTCCAGAAAAGGAACATAATTGTAAGGGCAGAACAGATTGCACTCATTGAATTAACCATCATTGCAGCATGTTCTTTATCTGCAAAAAGTGTAAAAAACCTTGCAATCAATTGAAATACCGGGTTTCCCGGAGGGTGTCCAACCTCTAACTTATATGATGAGGCTATGAATTCGCCACAATCCCAAAAACTGGTTGTTGGCTCAATAGTAGATAGGTAAACAAATGCTGAGATGATAAGCACTAAGATCCCCAAAAGGTTATCTATCAGTTTAAATTTTTTCCGTTCCATTAGCGTATTTTTCTGGCATTAATGAGAATATTTGACAAAGATACTATTTTGAATTTTTCTACATAACTTTGTGGTAAAATTATTGCAATGGCGGAGAATGATTGGAAAAGCAGACTTGGAGTAGTCTACTCCACAAATCCTGATTTCGGCTTTAAGGCAGAAGAGGGTGGAAACGATCTGAATACTCTACCTGCCGGCAAGCAACGCCTTATAGTATCAATAGACCGCAAGCACAGGGCTGGTAAACAGGTTACTCTGGTTACCGGATTTGTTGGAAAAGAGGAGGATCTCGCAGATCTTGGCAAAATTCTTAAGAGCAAATGTGGAGTTGGAGGTTCTGTTAAGGATGGAGAGATAATTTTACAGGGGGACTTCAGGGAAAGAGCTGTAAATATACTGCTTACACTTGGCTACAAGGTAAAAAGAGGTAACTGATGCTTCAACAAGATACCTTATACATCACAGATAGTGCTTCGTGCAGATATATTGTCACAGACATATATATTTCACAAAAGGATACTATTCTCCCCATTGACTCTCTTTGGAGCACTAAAACCCTTACCCACACCGTTTCTCTTCAACCGGGTCAACCGGGCACTTTAAAAAACAGCGATGACATTTTATCGGCGCTCATTCTGGCTTTCTTTGTGTTGCTGGTCTTCTTTTCAAGGGAGGTTATAAATGTGCTTCCTGCAGTACTTAAATCGCTTTTCAAACTGAAAAATCACTTCAAACTTGAAGATAAGCTTGCACTTTCCAACCAAAGGGATGTAGTTACAATTATTGCTGCATTATATTTTCCTGTTTTGATTACTCTTATGAGCGGAGACTACCTGATTGGCAAATACCAGATACTCCCTCTCAGTTATCTCCTGATTTCATTAGGTTTTATTTTCGCATACTGGCTTCTGAGAAAGACTCTTTACAATATTTTGTCTTGGGTTACAAAAGATAAGATTACGTTTAAGCTGGTAGAAAAAATTGGGTACAACCACCTGATAATTTCTGTTATTTTTTCTTTTCCATCAATTTTAATCAATTTTATCTGGCCGGGAATATCAGATTATATAATTATCAACATTCTGGTAATTAGTTTATTGTTTGTTTATGTCTTTTATATCATCAGGGGGTATCAAATAATTATTGCACATCGTTACTCACATTTTTTTTATATTTTGTATCTTTGTGCCGTTGAATTGTTACCAGTTGCACTTATAGTCAATTTTATCCTCTCTTACTAATAATATGAAGATTAAAAAGATACTGATTTCTCAGCCCGCTCCCACAAACGGATCTCCCTATACAGAGCTCATTTCAAAGTATAAGTTAAATATAGATTTTGTTCCGTTTTTTAAAGTTGAGGCTCTTCAGGCAAAAGAGTTTCGCTTACAAAAAGTTAATATTTTAGACCATTCTGCAGTAGTTTTTACAGCCCGGACATCTATCGATTCATTTTTCAAGATTTGCGAGGAGATGAGGATTGTTGTTCCTGAGACGATGAAATATTTTTGCGTTTCGGAATCTATTGCTCTCTATCTGCAGAAATATATAGTATACAGAAAAAGAAAAATTTTCTTTGGAAACGGTACTAATGCTTCTATTGTTGAAACGATTGGTGTAAAGCACAAAAATGAGAAATTTCTGCTTTGTGTTGCCGACAGTAGCAAGGCAGATATTAATAAAATTTTTGTTAAGGCAAAACTTAAACACACCAGTGCCGTATTCGTAAAGACCGTTTACAGCAATATAACCACATTGGATATCGGCAGTTATGATATGCTGGTTTTCTACAGCCCTTCGGATATCAAATCTCTTCAGGAGAACTTCCCCGGGTTCAAACAAAACACCATTCAGTTTGCTACTTACGGACCAGCCACGTTAAAAGCACTCAAAACTGCAAAACTTACCTCTGCCATTGTTGCTCCCACCCCTGAGGCACCGTCAATTGCCAAAGCATTGTCAATTTACTTTGAGCAAAAGTAATCATACCACAATGGAAAATGTATCAGGCAGATTTGTTAAAGCCGAAAGGTTGAGTTCAAAAAATATTATTCAGGAAATTTTTGATAAAGGATCTGTTATATATGCCCACCCATTAAAAGTATATTACATGATAAATGATAGCCCGTACAACAGGGTGCTCATAACTGTACCAAAACGCAACCATAAAAAAGCTGTAGACAGAAATCTTATCAAAAGAAGAATCCGTGAAACCTACAGATTGAACAAAGGGCTGATTTCCAATAAAGACACTTTTGTCGACATTATTGTAGTTTATATCGGCACAGAAATTTTAGAATTCAAACAGATCAGTAATAAAATCAATAATGTTCTGGCAAAAATTAAAAAGAGCATCCTTGCAGGTAATATCCCTGCCGTTCCTGCTGCTGATTAAGTTCTATCAGTGCTGTATCTCCCCGCTTAAACCACAATCTTGCCGGTTCACCCCTACTTGTTCCGCATACTCGCTTGAGGCCATCAAAAAACACGGCCCAATAAAAGGGCTCTACCTCTCCATCTGGAGAATCCTAAGGTGTAATCCCTGGGGCGGCAGCGGATACGACCCGGTGCCGTAGTTATTTATGCGCTGCATCACCATGTCGTAATCAGTTTGCATTAACTGCGCTGACTGTGTATAATTTCACCATCTAAGAGTCTTATCTTTTGTGTAGTTGTATTAAAATGAATGACTAAATATCCGGAATTACTTCTGTATTGCTCATAAGTCTCTCAACCCAAAACCAAATTATTGACCTTGACAGCAATGTGTTGAGAATAAAGAGATAGTGAGATAAAGCGTAGCTTTTTATCACCTCGGCAACTAAAATTACCGGCTTTATTGTTTTAAGTGCAGGATTTAGACAGGTATTGTAAAAAGCAGCATGGTTATTATACCGTTGGTATGTTCTATTTCTATCCAGAAATCTCCGAGAATGAAATGGTATCTCCCGTCAGGATTAAGAGTTTACCCCGCCATTTAGAAATGAGGCGTAGATTGCAAATCTGTTGTCTTCTAAAACAAATTCATCGAAATAACCATTTTCGCTAAATCTTAACATGTTTGTGCCGAAATAATACTCCTCATCTAAACCTTCTTCTCCCTTACATTTCCGCAGACTATTCCTCCAACATCAGGCATGTGGCTTTGTTGTGCGTGCAAGGTACTTGCGGGGAATATATTTATAAATAGCATCCCCATAAACAGATAAAATATTTTCATTCTCAAATTTAGCAATTACCGGCTTTATTGTTTTAAGTGCAGGATTTAGACAGGTATTGTAAAAAGCAGCATGGTTATTATTCCATTGTTGTGCTCAATATCAAACCAGAAGTCTCCGATATCAAAACTATATCTCCCGTCAGGATTAAGAGTTAAGGAACCAAATCCCAGTTGCTGGAACTTAGATACAGGAT
>JBAYMP010000034.1:0-23797 GCA_041663505.1 Bacteroidales bacterium
GGAGACATGGAGTTAGTTGGTGGGCTCTGGAGCCAGCACTATACTCAAAATTCCTCTTCTAACCAATACAATACTACTGTAGACTACACAATTAGCAATACTAGTTATAGCAGATTCTGGAGTATTCCTTACACAGTTGCCTTACCTGACTTAGCTCTTGTCATTAAAAAGGCCGATGAAGCCAATTTGACAAATTATTCACTTGTTGCCGATATCATGACCTGTTTTGGATTTCATATATTAGCGAGCTGGTATGAAAATGTTCCTTATACTGAAGCTCTTTTAGGCGAGGAGAATCTTTATCCAAAATATGATAATGGACCCACCATTAATGCTGCTTTAATAGCTAGGTTGGATGCTGCAATCGCTAAAATAGCCGATGCTAAAAGTGCGGCAATAAAAATTGATAAGGATGATTTGGTTTTTGGTGGTGACCTTGATAATTGGGTAGCATTTGCCAAGACTCTTAAGTTGAAGCTTATGATGAGAGATTTTACTACCAACAGAGCGGCAATTCAATCGGCTTTAACCGCTGGCGGATTCCTGACAGTAGATGCAAAAATGGATCAGTTTTCTGATAAAGAGAACAATTCTAATCCATTGTATGAAAATGACAGGAGGAAGTTGAATACTCAAAATAATATTGCAGCCAGTGCAACTCTTGTTAATTATCTGTTAGCAAATTCCGACCCCAGAATAGCAGTATTTTATGAGAAAAATACTAGTGACGGTTACTTTGGCCTAAACTGTGGAGATAGACCTCCGGTTGCTGAGATCCCTGCCGGCCAGATTAGCCGTGCTATGTTAGCACCTGAAGATCCTGTCTATTTTACATCTCTTGCCGAAACATACTTCTTACAAGCTGAGGCTTATGCCAGGTTGGATAACAGGGCAGCTGCGAAAACAGCTTATGATAATGGCGTTACTGAAGCTTTCGACCGCTGGGGTTTTAGTGCGTCAACTTTCATCGCCGCAGGGGGAGCTTATGAGTTTAATAGTACATCTACAGATGCAATGTTAAAATGCATCTTAACCCAGAAATGGGTAGCTGCTACACGCTGTCAGGCTTGGGATTCGTATTTTGACATTAACAGAACAGGTATTCCTGCTTTAGGCTCAAAATTACCTACGGATGAGGGTTATGTTCTGGGTGAATTAAGCCCTGTTGTAGGATCTACTATAGGCGAAAATGAGTTCCCCAAAAGGATGATTTATCCTAAGGCTTCAGCTGACAATAATCCTAATGCACCAACGGCTGTTGCAATAACTGTGAAACAATGGTGGCATAAATAATATTAAATTATTGAAAATGAAAAGATTTATACAAATTTTCTTAATATCATGCCTCGCTTTTGTAGGCCTAAGTTCATGTGAAACCTATGATGATGATTATGACCAGGATTTCTCTCCTGTTTTTCCACTATGCGGAGAGTGGAGGGTAGACATATTCAATGCTGCTACCAATGCCAAGGTTACGAGAACCACTGTTTATACCTATGACACTGCTGATAAATCCAGTACTGCAATGTGGCTTTGGGTAAATAATACAACATATGGAACAAAATGTAAGATCTCCTGTGATCCTGCTGCTGCTACTTTCTCTGGGACTAATGTTGCAAATGCCTTATATACAGGTACAACAAATACAGTAACCAATGGTGTGGTAGTTGTCAACGGCTCTACTACTCCTTCAGGGGGAAAATCAGATTCTATAGAGTTTACTTACTACTCTTCAAAAGCTAGTACTACTTATAATATCAAAGGATATCGTAGAACAGGATGGCCTGAGGATGAGTAAAAGGGCTCTTTAATAATTGAAATTTTATTCAGTTATAAATTTTAGAAGGAGGGTGACTAAAAAGTAATTTTTAGTCGCTCTCTTTTTATATTTTCAGAAAATCTTTTGTATATTTACACTACAAAATATTTCTGCCGGCTTATATGTGGAATAATATTTTGCAGTTTCCATCAATGTCATATTTGTAATTGGACTAACTCTGCGCAGGATTTTCCTATAAACTCCTGTAAAACTATCAAAGCCGCCACATATAAAAGCATACCAGCTTTTCCCTATTCCTTTTGTCTTTAATTGATATTTAATTATTGTATGATGAAGCCAATCACAGAACTTATCAAAGACCTTGCCGACCAATATGGCAGAAACAGACATAATCTGCTGCCGATACTTCAAGGAGTTGTCGAACAGGAAAAATACCTCTCGGAATACTCAATGATTGAGATAGCACGCGAACTGGACCTGCCTGCCGCCGAAGTTTTCGGAACAGCAACTTTTTACTCTTTTCTGGAATACAAAAAAATGGGCAGAAATATAATACGCATCTGCAAAACCATTACATGTTCCATGAAGGGAGAGAATCAGGTTTTACTTGCTATCCAGGAGATGTTAAAAATTGGTGTCGGAGAGACAACGCCAGACGGAAATTTTACATTGCTCCAGACCAATTGTCTTGGCTTTTGCCATAAAGCGCCGGCAATGCTTATCAATAATGATGTATATAATGAATTGACTCCGGAAAAAGTCCGTGAGATATTGAGTATCTACTTAAATAAGAAAAGGGAGGAGGTAGCAAATGACAACTAATTATCAACTTAAAAGAGCCGATTTCATTTTTAAGAGTGAAAACGACTGGGAAGAAATTCTGAGTAAAAACATAAGCCGTCCTCCTCAGGAGTTGATTAATGAGTTGATTAGCTCTGAATTAAAAGGGAGGGGCGGAGCCGGATTTCCTACCGGTTTAAAGTGGAAAGTTTGTGCAGAGGCCGTAAATGATATTAAGTATGTTATCTGCAATGCCGATGAGGGTGAGCCGGGAACCTTTAAAGATCGTGAGATTTTATCAAAGGTTCCGTTTAAAGTATTGACTGCAATTGCTATTTGCGGTCACGTTACCGGTGCAAAAGAGGGTTATATTTACCTTCGCGGTGAATACTTCTTTTTACAGCAGGAACTTAACAAGGCCATCAGTGAGTTTGAATATTACTGCAAAGAGATCAACTTCGATTTTACAATACGGATATTTATGGGTAGCGGAGCTTATATCTGTGGAGAAGAGACAGCACTTTTCGAATCTATGGAGGGAAAACGCGGCGAACCGCGAAACAAACCGCCGTTTCCTTCCACCTCCGGCTATATGGGTAAGCCCACTGTAATAAACAATGTTGAAACACTTGCACACACATATACTATTTTTAAATACGGATCCAAACGCTTTTATGATCTGGGCGTTCAGTATTCGAGAGGTTCAAAATTGTTTTCAGTCTCCGGAGATACTCCAAAACCCGGAATCTATGAGCTTGAACTGGGTATGAGTCTGGCTGATTTTGTAGACGAATTCGGCGATGACGACACCAAGGCTGTTCAGGTAGGAGGTGCTTCCGGTTTTCTGGTACCACGCAAGAAGTTTAATGAAACCAATATCGGTTTTCAGGGTAAACTGACAGGAATCTCTTTGCCGACAGGAGGCTCAATGATGCTTTTTAACAGTTCGCGCTCTATGTATAATGTACTTGACAACTATCTGAAATTTTTCGCAGAAGAGTCGTGCGGACAATGTACACCGTGCCGGGTTGGATGCCAGCAACTGATGAGGGGAATCAAGGCCATCAAGCGTGGTGAGAAAAACGCTCAGTATTTGGACAAATTGTTAAAATTGACAGAAACAATGCAGTACACAGCTAAATGTGGGCTGGGACAGTCTGTGGCCAACTCCTTCTCGTCAATAGTAGAAAATTTCAGGGAAGAGATGATATACTAATTCCGCAAAAATTATCGTTATGGATAAAAAAATTAAAATATCGATCAACGGAGTAGCAGTTGAAATTGAGTCGGGAACTTCAATTCTGGAAGCTGCCAGACAGACAGGAGTCATCATTCCTACCCTCTGCTATCACAAAGACTTGTGTGTGGCTGGAAACTGTAGGGTTTGTGTAATAGAGGTTGTCGGACAAAAACGATTAGCGACTGCTTGTGCCACCCCTTGTGAAGAGGGAATGGAGATACTTACAAATTCCTTCAAAGTACGAAACTCCCGTAAACACATTATAGAACTTTTGCTCTCCGAACACAATGCAGACTGTACACGCTGTTATAAAAACGGAAATTGTGAATTACAGAAACTTGCATCTGATTACAAAATTATGAGTCAGGATTTTATAAGCCTGTTCCCATTTAAGAACTACACCATAGATATGTTTTCGCCCTCCATTATTAAAGACGACAGTAAGTGCGTCCGTTGTCAGCGATGTGTGAGAACCTGTGCCGAATTACAGGGAGTAAATGCTTTGACTGTGGCTTATAAAGGCGACCAGATGAAGATATCCACCTTTTTCGAGAAAGCTATGAACGATGTGGTTTGCACCAATTGCGGGCAGTGCATCAATCACTGTCCTACAGGAGCTCTCGTAGAGAAAAATTACATAGAGGAGGTATGGGATGCTATCGCCGACAAAACAAAATACGTAATTGTACAAACAGCCCCTGCAGTTCGTGTCGGGTTGGGTGAAGAACTTGGTTTTGAGCCCGGAACCCGTGTTACCGGTAAGATGGTAGCAGCTTTAAAACGTTTAGGGTTCGATGCAGTGATGGACACCGATTTTACTGCCGACCTGACTATTATGGAAGAGGGGACAGAATTGCTTACCCGGTTGAAACGAGCTTTGGTGGATCACGATCCACAAGCAAAGCTTCCATTGGCAACCTCCTGTTCTCCCGGCTGGATCAAGTATATAGAACATATGTATCCCGCTTATCTGGATCACCTTTCATCCTGCAAGTCTCCACAACAAATGTTTGGTGCCCTTGCAAAGACCTATTATGCCAAAGCGCGTAACCTGGATCCCGGAAAAATTGTTTCGGTTTCTATAATGCCGTGTACAGCCAAAAAGTTTGAAGCCAACCGGCCGGAAATGCACGACAGTGGTTATAAGGATGTTGACTATGTGCTTACAACCCGCGAATTGGCCATTATGATCAAGCAGGCAGGTATAGATTTTATGAAACTGAACGATATGCATTTCGACAGGTTGATGGGAGAATCTACTGGTGCCGGTGTAATTTTCGGTGCAACCGGAGGTGTTATGGAGGCGGCCTTGCGTACGGCTTATGAACTGGTTACCGGACGCGATGTCCCTTTCGAAAACCTCAACATTACCCCGGTTAGGGGAATGGATGGAATCAAGGAGGCTTCAGTCAGGATAGAAAATCCCCTTAAGGAGTGGTCGTTTCTGGAGGGCGTCGAATTAAAATGTGCTATTGCACACGGCTTGGTCAATGCTAAGAAAGTTATGGATTCTATTGTTTCCGGTCAGTCAAGCTATCATTTTATAGAATTTATGGCTTGTCCGGGAGGCTGCTTAGGGGGAGGAGGTCAACCCATCCCTACGAGCCCCGAAATACGCATCAAACGTTCTGAAGCGATTTATGCCGAAGACGCAGGAATGCCACTAAGGAAATCTCATCAGAATCCGGAGATTATAAAGATTTACAAGGATTTTCTGGAAAAACCTCTTGGAGAAAAATCTCACCGGTTGTTACACACCAAATACACTCCAAGAAAGAGATATTAATCGGCTATTTTTATTTTTATTATATTTACAAAACAAAATATTGCATTGCAGTTTCAACATCTGTCTTATTATTTAGAATCAATCGCGTAAGACCTTAAATATCATTATATTAAAAAACGAGCCTATGAATGCAAATGTCGAAAATCAAGTCGATACGAAAATTATCGACGAGATAATTTCCAGGCACAAAGGAAAACCAGGAGAACTGCTAACTGTTATGGAAGAGGTACAGGAGGCGAGTGAGTACAAATTTCTGGATGAATTGAGCATGGATTATCTCTCCTCTAAAACAAAAGTGCCACTGTCTCAAATTTACAGTGTTGCTACTTTTTATTCATTTTTCAATCTTAAACCACAAGGAAAACACACACTAATCGTATGCAGGGGAACAGCCTGCCATACGAAGGGTTCTAAAATCCTGTTAGACGATCTTGCTCTTCTTCCCGGTTGCAAAGAGGCTTTCGATGCAGGGGAAGCAAGTTTTACAACCGAAGATAAGCTTATCACTATTAAAACCGTAGCCTGCTTCGGGCAGTGTGCCTTGGCTCCGGTAGTCGCTGTTGATGGAGTGATATACAGCAATGTTACATCGGAAGAGATAAAGAAATTATTACAAAACTTACAGGAGGATAATAAAGATGAAAATATCAGACTTAGCTAAGCTTAACGAGCTTAAAGAGAAAGCTGCAAAAAAAATCCTTCCTGATAAGCCGTACATAGCTATTGGAATGGGAACATGTGGAATCGGGAGGGGAGCCGAAGTGCTGTTTGACTGTTTTGAAAGAACGATTAATGAGAGAAATCTGGACATATTGTTAAAGAAGACCGGTTGTTTCGGATACTGTTCGGAAGAACCGCTTGTCAATATCTACATACCGGGTCACCCATTAATCATAATGCACAAAATTTCGGAGAATGATGTTATACCTATCATTACCGGAATTGTTAAGGGAATAATGCCATATAGAAATGTTTTATGCAGGGTAGAGGAGTGGGACTTTATCACAGGTAAATTCAAGTTTGGAGAGGGGTTGACAGATTATCCTCTGTGGAACGAAGTTCCGTTCTTCAAATGGCAGAAAAAAATAGTACTGCGTAACTGCGGTATTATTGTCCCCGATGATATCGAGGAGTATATCGCAGTAGGGGGGTATTTCCCGTTATACAAGGTATTGCATGAAATGACTCCCGCCGCGGTTGTAGAAGAGGTTAAAACATCCAAATTGAGGGGACGCGGAGGTGCGGGATTTCCAACCGGCCAGAAATGGGAGTTGATGGCCAAGGTAAAAGGAGATCAGAAATACATTATTTGTAATGCAGATGAAGGAGATCCAGGTGCCTTTATGAATAGAAATGAAATTGAAAGCGACCCTTTTATGCTTGTCGAGGGAATGACCATTGGTGCATTTGCTATGGGCGCATCTAAGGGGGTTGTATATATAAGAGCAGAGTATCCGCTTGCCGTGCGGCGTTTGAAAGAGGCAATAAGACAAGCCAAAGAATATGGATTGTTAGGCGAGAACATACTCAATTCCGGTTTTAATTTTGACATAGATATTGTTGAGGGTGCAGGGGCATTCGTCTGCGGCGAGGAGACGGCATTAATCCACAGTATCGAAGGAAAATCCGGCCGTCCTTCACCACGCCCTCCATATCCTGCCGAAAGGGGATTGTACGGAAAACCTACCAATATCAATAATGTTGAGACTTGGTGCAATATTCCCGTAGTAATTTCCAAGGGCGGCAAATGGTTTACAAAGACAGGAACCGAACGGAGTGCCGGTACAAAGGTCTTCTCTTTGGTTGGTAAGGTAAAAAATACAGGCTTAATTGAAATGCCTCTCGGATCTACACTTGAAACAATTGTGTTTAAAATAGGCGAGGGCACTGGCTCCCAAAAACGCGTCAAAGCTGTACAGACGGGAGGTCCTTCCGGTGGATGCATTCCGGTAGAATATTTAAATACACCGGTAGACTATGAGTCACTCAGCTCTCTTGGATCCATAATGGGGTCCGGCGGGATGGTCGTTATGGATCAGGATAACTGTATGGTGGACGTTGCACGCTATTTTACCGAATTTTCAAATGGCGAATCGTGTGGAAAATGCACACCTTGTCGTGAAGGACTGGCTCAGACACTTGAAATTCTCACCCGTTTCACAAAAGGCAACGCCAACGAAGCGGATATTCACAAGCTCGAAAATCTCGGGAAAGTAATAAAAAACAGTGCTCTTTGCGGTTTGGGGCAAACAGCTCCTAATCCGGTTCTTACCACTTTGAGATACTTCAGGGATGAGTATGACCACCATATGATAGAGAAAAAGTGTGAACCCGGCATCTGTCAAAGTTTGTTCAGTGCTCTTTGTGAAAACAGTTGTCCTATGCATATGAATATTCCGAGATACCTCCAGCTTCTGAAAGAGGAAAAATTGGAAGATGCTTTCGAATCTACCCTAAGGGACAACCCCCTGCCATCCACAATTGGCCGTATCTGCCACTTCCACTGTCAGATGAAGTGTCGCAGAGAAAGCATAGATGCTCCTGTATCCCAGGGAGATATACACCGGTATATTTCAGATACAATATACAGGGAGGGCAAGGCCCAAAAGATCTACGACAGGATCATTAGAGAAAAATTACCTCTTACTCACAAGAGAATTGCCATAATAGGAAGTGGGCCGGCAGGGCTGACTGCTGCATATTATCTGGTCCGGCTGGGTCATGATGTCACAATTTTTGAGTCAGAATCCGAGGCAGGCGGTATTTTACGCTGGGCCATCCCAAAATACAGACTTCCACTGGAAATACTTAAAACAGAGATTCAATTTATAAAAGATTTGGGTGTCCACTTTGTTTTCAATACTACTGTAGGAAAAGATGTGACTATGGAAACTCTTGAAAATGAATTCAACACCATTATCCTTGCTGTTGGTGCACATAAAGATATTGCACTCAGCGTTAACGGGAATGAACTGGAAGGCGTTTTGTCCGGAATGGAATTCCTAAAGGATGTTGCCAAGGGTAACAAGCCAAAAATCGGTAAAAATGTGGTAGTTATCGGAGCAGGAAATGTTGCGATAGATGCTGCCCGTACTGCACAGAGATATGGCGCGGAGGTGACTGTGGTTTACAGAAGATTAAAATCTGATATGCCTGCCAATAAGGATGAGATAAAAGGTGCAGAAATAGAAGGGGTCAACTTCCTGTTTCTGTGCAATCCTAAAGAGATACTGGCAGATACAAACGACAAGGTAAGAGGTATAGAACTTATGAAAATGGCCTCCGGCGACCTTGACCTTTCTAACCGGCGAAAACCGGTGCCGACAGGGGAATCCTTTATCATTGCCTGCGACACTGTTATTATGGCTGTCGGTGAAGAGGTAGAGGCAACCTTTGTGAGGAATTTTGGCATTAAACTCTCCAGCAATGGTAATATTTATTCAGATCACTTTACTTTTGTAACAAGTCATCCTAAAGTATATGCGATAGGAGATGCGGTTACCGGACCTGCAACCGCTGCCGAAGCAATGGGTATTGCAAAAAAGGCGGCTGAGATCATCGATTTTAACCTTATGAATAAGCGTCGTTTCCACAAGCTGTTCAGAGGATTTGACTATAGTGACGAAGTCCCTTTAAAACCAGAGGGAGGAAACCGTCACTACGCAGTCAGAAGACCTTTCGAAGAGAGAAAAGGAAATTTTGATGAGGTTAATATGGGTTATTCAAAAGAGCAGGCTTATGCAGAGGCTTCGAGATGCCTGCGCTGCGATGTTCGTGTAACTGTTAATACTGAGGAGGACTAATTATGGAAATCAAAAAAATAAATATTACCGTTAATGGCAAACCCTGTCAGGTAACCGGAGGGAAAACCATATTGGAGGCTTGTGAAGAGATTGGCATAAAAATTCCTTCTCTTTGTTATCTGAAAGATGTTTCACACAACGCTTCGTGCGCAATTTGCGTAGTTGAGGTAAAGGGGGCAAAAACTCTTGTGAGATCTTGCATCAATAAAGTTTCGGAAGGGATGGAGGTGAAAACCTATTCTCCTCTTATCAGTCAGGTAAGAAAAACAAATTTGGAACTAATTCTGGCCAACCATCCCAAAGATTGTCTTATATGTGAGAGAAACGGCAATTGCGAATTGCAAAGCCTCGCATTTACACTTGGAATAACTGAGACAGCTTTTCCTAAAACCAAGAAAGTAGATAAAATTGATGACACCTCTTTGTCACTGATCCGTACACCAGAAAAATGTATCCTTTGCGGGAGATGTATCTCCGTATGTTCAGATGTTCAGACAGTAAACGCAATCGACTTTTCCGGAAGAGGGTTAAGAAGTAGGGTTTCTACTTATCGCGACAAAGGTTTGGGAAATGTTGCCTGCACAAACTGTGGACAATGTGCCTTAGTATGCCCCACTGCTGCAATTGTCGAGAGGGATGACTCGAAATCGGTTATCAATGATATTTACAATAACGACAAGTATGTTATTGTTCAAACTGCACCGGCAATCAGAGTCGGCATAGGAGAGGCAATGGGAATGGAAGAGGGAGCCTTGGTAACAGGCAAAATGGTTGCAGGATTAAGGAAACTCGGTTTCGACAAGATCTTCGATACTCAATTCACCGCCGACCTTACAATTATGGAGGAGGGGTTTGAATTAATAAATCGTATAAAAAGCGGGGGAACATTACCTATGGTTACCTCTTGTTCACCTGGCTGGATCAAGTTTATAGAACACTTTTTCCCTAAGTCGCTGGATCATCTATCAACCTGCAAGTCGCCACAGCAGATGTTTGGTGCCGTAGCAAAAACCTACTATGCGGAAAAGCTAAACATCGATCCCCGGAAAATTGTTGTTGTTTCAATAATGCCTTGTACAGCAAAGAAATTTGAATGTAAGAGACCAGAGATGAATTCTGCTTTCCACTATTGGAAAGATAAGCTCTCCCTTTCGGAAAATGACAACTTCTTTGATGTAGATTATGTTTTGACAACGAGGGAACTTGCAAGGATGTTCAAGCAGACAGGTGTAGATTTCAGCAAGCTCCAGGAAGAAGAGTTTGACACTCCGTTGGGAATTTCTACCGGAGCGGGAGTCATCTTTGCAGCATCGGGAGGAGTGATGGAGGCGGCAGTGAGAACAGCGTATGAGGTTATTACCGGTAAACCGATGGATAAAATCGATCTGAAAGCAGTCCGTGGATTCGATGGTATCAAGGAGGCGGAGCTGGATCTGAACGGAACCAAATTGAAAGTTGCTGTTGTCCACACATTAAAGAATGCACGCACATTGCTTGAACAAATTGAGCAGGGTGAATCTCCGTACGCCTTCATAGAGGTTATGACCTGCCCGGGAGGATGCCTTGGGGGAGGAGGGCAGTCCATACCTACAACCTGGGAAATCAGGCAGAAAAGAGCCGACTCTATTTATAAGGAAGACAGGTTGAAACCTATAAGGAAATCACACGAGAATCCTGCAATTAAGGCACTCTATGACGAGTTTCTGATAGAGCCTCTGGGCCACAAATCTCACGAACTGCTTCACACTGGATATGTGAAAAGGGGTGTCTATTAGTTCACATTTGAGTTTTAAAATGAGCTGCATTTGAATGTGCAGCTCATTTTTTTGGCTACACATATTAAAAAAAATGAAAAAGCGGAACAATTCTGTTGAAATGCCGATAATATTTTTTCTATTATTGTTTTCACCTCTTTTTACAAATGCACAGCTTTCCAAACTGGTGTTCGCTCCCCAATGGTTGCCACAGGCACAGTTCGCAGGCTATTATGTTGCTCAAGAGAAAGGGTTTTACAAAGAGGCAGGGTTAGATGTGGAGATTATTCACCCCTCTGCCAGCAAACAGACTACATCTTTGCTTACCTCGGGGAAAGCCGACTTGATATCGCTTTTCTTAATTACCGGCGTATCGGCTAAAAATACGGGTTTGGATATTGTAAATTTCGGTCAGATTTCACAACACTCTGCCATTCTTTTTGTAACCAAGAAATCGAGCGGAATTCAACAACTGAACCAACTAAACGGGAAAAAAATCGGTGTCTGGAAGAGCGGATTTGATGAGGTGCCAAAGGCTTTAATGGCTCGGGTGGAATGTCAGGTTGAATGGGTACCGATTCTCTCTTCAGTTAACCTTTTCCTAATGGGCGGGATCGATGCGATGGTTGTAATGTCCTATAATGAATACGATTACATAATCAATTGTGGATTGGACAAGGAGGACCTCAACATCTTTCCTGTTTCGGAATATGGATTTGACATCCCGGAAGACGGTCTTTACTGCCTGAAATCTACCTTTGACCTGAAAAAAAATGAGTTGAAAAAATTTTTGCTGGCAACGCTTAAGGGATGGAACTATGCTGCCAATAACAGAAAATACGCTGTTGATATTGTGCTTAGACGTATGCAATCTGCCCATCTGGCTGCCAACAGGGTGCATCAGGAGTGGATGCTTAATGAAGTATTAGAGATGATGAGTGTGGCGGGTAAAAATATTATGCCTGGTGAACTCTTAGAAGCTGATTTTATAAAAGCGGTCTGTATATTATCCGATCTGGATAGGACCTGGCAAAAATATTCATTTGCAGATTTTTACAAATCACTACTGAAGTGAAGAATAAAACGCTATCATACCACATTATCCGCAATGTGCTGTTATTATGCACCGGGCTCTTTCTGGTGGTATTTTCTATCGACTACTATTTTACTCGCAACATAATAGAGAAGACAACAAAGGAAAATGCTATATTGCTGGCCAACAATACGGTAAACCGGATTGAGCAGGTACTGACACCTGCTGAGAAAATCCCCGAAATTGTTGCAAAAATGTTGGAATCATCTTTTCTCACCAGAGACTCTCTCATCCCTTTTATGAAAGCAATCCTGAGCAGTAACAAAAATATACACGGATCAATTATCGCTTACGAGCCCAACTATTTTCCTGATAAGGGCATCTATTACGCCCCTTATGTTTTCCGTCAGGGAGATACAGTCAACGCGATTATTCATGGTGACGAAAGCTATGAATATTTTTATATGGACTGGTATCAAATACCAAAGATAACCAACGCTCCATATTGGTCCGAGCCCTATTTCGATGAGGGCGGTGGTAATATCATCATGACAACCTATTCGGTTCCATTTTATTCCGTAAAAGATGGTAAAAGAGTTTTCTCAGGGATTGTTACAATTAATTTGTCGCTTGAATGGCTCACTGAAATAATGTCTTCCGTTAAGATACTGAAAACAGGTTACGCTTTTCTAATATCCCGTAACGGTGTAATCATTACCCACCCCAACAAAAATTATGTAATGAACCAGAGCATCTTTACTATTGCAAAGGAAAATAACCAGCCCGGTTTGCGCAATGTCGGCCAGGAGATGATTCAGGGAAAAAGTAACTTTTCTGCCGCAAATTTCACTAACAGTTGGATCGAAGGTAAATTTTGGATAGGTTACAGAGGATTGGCTTCAAGTCATTGGTCAGTCGGAGTGATTTATCCGGTAACAGAGATGTTTTCCTCATTACGTAAAATCAATCTGATCATGCTATTTCTAATAGTAGCTGGTCTCTCGCTTCTTTCGTTTGTCACAGTTAAGATTGTCAGCAAGCTAACCGCTCCTCTCAAATATTTTGCCGAATCTGCACGAGTTATTGCAGAGGGAAACTTTAACGCACTCTTACCTGAAATCAAAACAGAGGATGAGATGAGGGAACTTCACAATTCCTTCTCCTATATGCAAAAGGAGTTATCGAAATATATAGCGAATCTCAAGGAGAGTACATCGACAAAGGAGAAAATAGAGAGTGAACTGCGTATAGCCAAAGAGATTCAGCTTTCTATGATTCCCCATACCTTCCCGCCTTTTTCTGATCTTACTCAGATAGACCTTTTTGCGGTTCTAAGACCGGCAAAGGAGGCTGGCGGCAATCTGTACGACTTTTTTGTGATAGACGGCAACAAGTTTTGCTTTACAATTGGCGATGTGTCTGGCAAAGGAGTACCCGCCTCCCTGTTTATGATGGAGACCCGTACACTTATCCGGTCCATTTCTGGGAAGGGAATCTCCCCGGCAAAGATTGTGAACTCACTCAATAAGTCACTATCTTTAAATAAGGAGTCCAGTATGTTTTTAACCCTCTTTCTTGGTGTATTGGATATTACTACCGGAGAGCTGTATTATTCGAATGCGGGCCATACCCCCCCTGTAATTATCAGGGAAAAAGGAGAAGTCGTAATGCTTGAAAAACCCAAATTTATTCCGGTAGGGCTGTTTGATAACTTTGAGTATGGAGAGTTGTCTCTGACTATGGAAGCGGGTGATAAGATTTTCTTGTATACAGACGGCGTTACCAAGGCAGAAAATGCAGACAAAAAGCTATTTGGAGAGGATGCCCTTATACAAATAATACTAGCGTATGCAGCTGCTTCGCCCCGCGATCTGATTCAAAAGATGGAGGAGTGCATATCTGCACACGTCAATGGATATACTCAACCGAATGATATAACAATGATGACAATTGTTTACAATGGATAAAAAATAGAATTTTAATAAAAAATTTAGGGTTTTTCATATCTAAACGATCTTAATGGTACAAGCAACTATTTACAAATTAAAAAAAAGAGATAGATATGAAAACAAAAATTTTAAAACCCATTGGACTAATGTTAGTGCTCCTTTTATTTTCCGGGAGCACACCATTATGGTCACAGTACAGCAAAGATTTCTATACTGTGAAGGGTGTAGTCAAAGACAAACTGTCCTTTAAAACCCTGGAAAATGCCAACATATCAATTCCGGGTACTAATGTGGGGACGGTCACAAATGCAAATGGTGAATTTTCCATCAAGATTAAGGACTCCCATAATGCAAAGACGATAGAGGTATCTCTAATCGGATATTCTACCGTCAGCTTTCCTGTAAAAGGAGAAGATGTTGAGGGTGTTAAAATTTATCTGTCACCTAAGCAGAATATTCTGGACGAAGTTACCATTTATGGTACGGATGCGGAATTGCTGGTTAGGAAAGCTATCAGACAAATCGGTGAGAATTACAGTTCCGGGTCCAATATGCTCTCAGGGTTTTATCGTGAAACCATAAAGAAGAGACGGAGCTATGTTAATGTTTCAGAAGCTATTGTGGAGATCTATAAAACTCCGTACGATCAGGGGGTATACAAAGATCTTACACAAATTTACAAAGGCAGAAAACTTGTGAGTGAAGATCCACACGATACTGTTCTGGTTAAACTGCTGGGAGGTCCTAATCTCTCAATCTACCTGGACATAGTAAAGAATCCCGACCTTATACTAAATATTGAGACTCTATCATTTTATAAATTCAAAATGGAGGGAACAACTATGATTGAAGATCGTCCTCATTATATTATAAGCTTTGTGCCACAAGTAACTCTTCCATATGCTCTCTATTTTGGAAAATTATATATTGACGTACAGAATCTTGCCTTTTCCCGGGCAGAGTTCAGTGTAAGTATGGACGACCGTAACAAGGCAACAGCGGCCATCCTTAAGAAAAAACCATTCGGAATGCATTTCAAGCCGGAAGAGATATCATTTCTGGTCACATATAAGTTCAGAGACGGTCTAAGTCACCTGAATTATATAAGAAGTGATGTAAGATTCAAATGTGACTGGAAAAAACGGTTGTTCTCCACAAACTATACAATTGTTTCGGAAACCGTAATAACAGGCGGGAAAGGAGAAGATGCGGCAAGAATCCCCTTTAAACTTGCGTTCAGAGACAATCAGTCACTTTCCGATAAAGTAATCAGTTTTAGCGATCCTGCTTTCTGGGAAGATTATAATATTATTGAACCGGATCAATCGTTGGAAACTGCGGTTAACAGGCTGAAAAAAGAACAAACCAAATAATTCAATCACTTTTCGTATATTTGAGATGAGTATCTTATAAACCGGAATATGATTAATGATCTGTTACTGCTCAAGAAGATAAAGGAGGGGGATATTGGGACATTCGAATATGTTTTCCGTCTTTACTACTCCCCTCTTTTATATTACGCAGTCAGTATTACCGGAAGGATGGATGTTTCTGAGGAGGTTATACAGGAGTTGTTCTACGTTCTATGGAAAGAGCGCGAAAACCTGCAAATACTCCGCTCATTGAAAGGATACCTTTACGGTGCTGTCCGGAACCGTTCTCTTCAATATTGTGAGCACCGCAGGATAACCGAAAATTATAAAGAGAGTCTGTTTACCTATAGAGTAGAAGATCTGGCATCTGATCCGCAAGATAACCTGGAATATAAAGAATTGGAAGAGATAGTAAAGAAGACAATGGATAAAATGCCTGAACGACGACTGAAAATATTTAAAATGCACCGTTTTGAAAGCAGAAAGTATATGGAGATTGCCAATATTCTCTCCCTCTCCGTTAAAACAGTCGAGGCAGAAATAAGCAAGGCGCTTAAAACATTACGAAAAGAAATCGAATATCACAAAAGCTTATCATGACTTTACAAAAGAACAATAACAATAAGATTGACCAAGCCTGGAACCGTCTCCAGACGCGTATGGAGCAAGATGGACTGCTGAATGACAAGAGACCGGCAAGGCAACCCATTTTTAGCTCTGTCGTATTAAAATGGGCTGCGAGTCTGGTTATTTTTATCAGTGCCACTCTGTTCATTATACTGGGGGTAGACAATTCTAAAACAGAGATGCTCTCTTTATATAACAGCGAAAAAAACTCATCTTTTGTCACCACCCTTGAAGATGGTTCTGTTGTCTATTTAGCCGGGAACTCATCTTTATCGTATCCGGAACACTTTAAAAAGCGTAAAAGGGAGGTCTTCTTAAAAGGAGACGCCTTTTTTGAAATAAGTAAAGATGGTAAGTCTCCCTTCATTGTTCAAGCAGACCGTATAAAGATAGAGGTACTCGGGACATCGTTTAATGTCAAAAGCAGTAATAATGCCTCTCCATCGTTATCTGTGAATACGGGAGAAGTTAAGGTTACCTTAAGAGAGGATGGCCAGACTGCCAGGCTGGCTGCCGGTGAAACAGCAATAATTCACTCCGGCCGTTTACAAACAATACCTACTCACGATTTTGAACAATTTTCACGATATACAGACCGGATGCACTTCAAAGACGAGCAACTCTCAAATGTTATCCGTGTAATCAACAGAAATATGGATGGCGTAATGTTGGAGATTTCACCTGGGTTGGAAGGGCGACTTATCACCGCAAGTTTCTCCGGAAACTCACCGGAAACTATGGCCAAACTGATCTGTATTGCGCTCAATCTTAAATATTCTCAGCAACAGAATACTATTCGAATCTATGAATAAATACTCGTTTAATTTGCTGATCGTATGCTTCTCGCTACTGCTGACAGTTAATCTGCGGGCAGATGAAGAATCTTTTCAGGAGGTTAAGATTCAACTGGCAAAAGGCAAGGGGAGCATATACCAACTGTTAAACCAGGTCTCTGAACAATCGGGCTATATGTTTATTTACGATAGTCAGCTGATTGACAATGACAAAATTGTAAAAGTTCCCGTTGGTGAATATACGCTTACAGATGCTATCCGCCTCATAACCGGTAATAACCAGATAAATATCCGTACAATAGGGAACCATATATTGTTATATATCCCGGTAGAGGCTAAAAAAAATGCCGTTTCCCTTTCGCTTGGGACAACTGAAGAGGATAGCTGTTTTACCATGGAGGGGACTCTGCTCGACCATCTGTCCGGAGACCCAATAATCTACGGATCTATAAGCGTAAGCGGTAACTCCTATGGTACAATTTCCAATCAAAACGGGGAGTTCAAACTCATTCTCCCCGATTCTCTGTTGCAATCTACCATTAAGTTTTCCCACATTGGCTACATCACAAGGGAAATCGAGGCATCGCTTTTATCTGGCCGGCACATTGTTTTCTACATGGATCAGAAAGTGATTCCGTTACAGGAGGTAGTGGTACGGGCTGTTGATCCGCTGCGTACTATTGGTGAAATGATGGATAAAAGGAGACAAAACTACTCACTTGAACCGGTTTACATAACCGCTTTTTACAGAGAGGGAGTTGAATATAAAAAAAATGTCACTCTGAGTGAGGCTGTATTGAAGATTTACAAAACCGGTTTTTTGAGCAGTGTGGGCAGTGAACAGGTAAAATTGCTTAAAATGCGCCGGATGACAAATAATGATGATAAAGACGCCTTTGTTGCAAAAATTAAATCCAGTGTCAACTCCAGCCAACTTCTGGATCTGGTTAAAAACCCAACCGACTTTCTTCTGCAGGAAAGTCAACCGCAATATTCATTTGCACATACAGATATTACTACAATAGATGACCGCAGGGTATATGTATTCTCCTTTGAACAGCACAATCGTATTGTGGAACCATTATTCCGGGGAGAGCTCTACATAGATGCGGATAATTATGCACTCATAAAAGCCCGTTTCGAAGTTCACCCAGATTATGTGAGGAAAACAAAAGATATGTTGGTACTAAAAAGCAGTCATAATTTAGATGTAATACCGGAAAAAGTAGTCTATGAAGTAGAATATAAACTGGTGAACAATATCTATTACATCAACCATATACGTGGAGATCTCGACTTTAAGGTAAGGAAAAAGAACAGAATGTTCAGTTCTAATCTGCATATGTGGTTAGAAATGGTCAACTGTAAAATTGACACATTGGATGTAAAGCGCTTTCCAAATGATGAAAGAATATCTACCCACAACATATTCGCGGAGACTCGATTTTCATATGACAAGGATTTTTGGGGTAACTTTAATGTAATTCTTCCCGAAGAAAAACTCAAGGAAATTATTCAAAAATACAACTTTAATCAAAAAAAGTATTAAACGGAATCCGGCAAATTGTTCTTGATCTAAACTAATTTTGCGCGGAAAAGCTTATTATAGCCGTCATAATGTTTTTTTAGGTTCACATTTATACCGATTAGTATTATACCAAAAGGTATAAATTATATTGTGCAGAATTTGTAAAAGCCCAAAATAAAAGTTATATTTGTTTTCAATAAATATAAGTCAAGATGGATTCACCATTTCAGTACGGTAAATTGGCAATGGGCTCGACTTTCGTAAATAGAGTCAACGAGAAAAGAGAGCTTAAAGGTAACCTCTATTCTGGTATCAATACGATGCTCATATCTCCGAGACGGTGGGGAAAATCTTCGCTTGTCAAGGAGGCGATGACAGAACTTCTAAATGAACATTCGGATGTCAAGGTATGCTATATTGATGCTTTTACTATTCGTAGTGAAGAGGAGTTCTATCAGGTTTTTGCTAAAGAAGTAGTTAAATCCACTAGTAAAAATTGGGAATCATGGATTTCAACTGCTAAGGAGTATTTGAAAGCTTTGTCGCCAAGAATATCTATTGGTTCAGACCCCATTAACGACTTTTCTATTGGATTTGAGTTACACAATATGAATGGTAATGAATTCGACCTGCTGAATCTTCCCCAAAAGATTGCCGAAAATAAAGGTGTGAAAATCATCGTCTGCATAGATGAGTTTCAGAATTTAGCAGGACTTAAAGGATATGACGATTTGGAGCACAAAATGCGCAGCGTATGGCAAAAGCACAACAAAGTAAGCTATTGTTTATATGGGAGCAAGCGACATATGATGATAGATATTTTCAACTCGTCGTCTAAACCATTTTACCGCTTCGGGCAGATAATGTTTTTACCTAAAATTGCCGAAAACGAATGGGTAAGATTCATTGTAGATTCGTTTGAGCATACAGGAAAACAGATATCGGAAAAGCTGGCTACCGAACTTGTACAAAAAGTAAATTTGCATTCGTGGTATGTTCAACAACTGGCTCATTTTACCTGGAATTTGACAGTAGACCGTGCAACAGAGGAGATTTTACAGACTGCAGTTGATCAGATTATAAATACAAATCTTCCACTTTTTCAAAACGAATGTGAGGCACTCACTGTAAGCCAACTTAATCTTTTGATAGCCATTGTAAAAGGAGAAAAAGCATTTACCTCAACTTCCGTTATGAGTAAATATCGTTTGGGAACGCCTCAAAATGTATCAAAAAATAAAACCCTTTTACAGAAGCGAGACCTGATAGATAAAACTCCCGAGGGTTTTGTATTTCTCGATCCTGTTTTTGAGAGGTGGTTTGTTTTAGAATATGCTAATTTATTGAATTAAGTATTTCCATATCATTACCCGAGATTTCGAAATGATCTACTTTTGTATTTTCCACCATACGTTTATATGTGGTCGTCTTTGGAAGCGGAAGAGTTCCCCTCTGCAGGGCAAAACGTATTAGCAGTTGTGCGACAGAGACTTCATATGAGCTTGCAACCTCATTCAAAAGCTTGTTGCTTAACGCACGGCCGGTAGCCAATGGAGAGTATGCCTCAATAAGTATATTGTGTCTGTTGCAGAAAGCTACATACTCCTCCTGTGTGCTACCTGCGTGAAACGCTATCTGATTTGCCATAGGTGCAATTTCGCAATTATCAAATTCTCTTTTAATACCTGTTTTTGGAATCCTGACTCCATTATACAGTATGTAATTTTCGCGTAGAATTGATATAGTAAAATACTCCAACAAACATTGATTTTTAGTGGAGCGAGCGAAGTGAGTAATTAAGGAGCGCAATCTGCGTTCTGCGTTACGTGCAGACACTTTGAATTAAGACCTGGTGCCTATTTGAATATCGAACCGATTTTGGAAAACCCATCTTTAAAAGATTCAGATGCAGACGAAAACGCATTTTTAACCTCTTCCCAGTTTTCTTCCGATGAATCCTTAAGTTTGTCATACTTTACCTGCAGGTCATCTTTTTTTGACTTCAGTTCAGAAAGTTTTTCTTCGTATTCAACTTTGGCTTTACCTACAGCCAGGTCTTTTTTTGCTTCCAGTTCGTCAATTTTAGAAAAGATTTCATCTATGCTTTCCTTTGCTTTGTTTTTAAAATTTTCTCTGTCCATTTCTAATAATATTTATGGTTGATAATAAAGCGATGTATGTAATACGTTCTAAATATACACATTTTTTATTACATCAATATACAGGTACACCATTATTAGAAATAATGAATGAAGCCATTGATAGCGACAAAAAGGTAAATCTCCCTCGTTCATTTGAAGATCTATACCAATAGACATGAAAACATCCCTGATTATGGCTTTTATCTTCTGCCAGATAGTCAGCCCTTGTGTAATCAGGAAGAGATTTGAATATTCTCTCCATTGTGGGATTAAACTCACTTCCAAGTAATCTTAGTCTTTTATGAGCGACAATTTGTTTGGAGAGACAATCACAACCTCGTCAGTTTTAGGGTTGTACCAACCTTTTGCCTTACTTTTCTTTAACTCGGAAGTGGTAAGATCGTTTGCGTATTCAGTTCTATCTAAATTACCTCTATTGCATAAAGTATTTTCCACTGCTTAAGTGTCTGATTTTGAAATTTATTATATTTGAAGCAGAAAGCTCTTGATCGGTTAACGAGGATGTCCCCTTAGGAGGGACTAATCCTAACCAATCAAGGGCTTTTTCTTTATTAATACATCTAAGGCTCTCTTTTCTAAAGTTTGTTTTCTTTGTATTTATTCAGTATTTTGAGGAAATATAACGACACGATGCCTAAAGACTGGAGCTGAAAGTAGAATCTCTGCGAAATGACAAAAAATATATTTGAAGAAGAGTTTGAAAACGAATTAAAATTTATAAGTTTGTATAAAAGCGAATTAGCTATGGAGATTGGTGTTCTTATGAGAACACCCAGTGGGGCATTATAAAACATCGGGGGAGTCAATTTACCAGCACATGTAGCCAAACGCACAAAACAGCACATATGCAAACTTCAAAACGACAAACGACCGAAGTTTGCAAAAGAGCTATTTTCTTGCCGACGCAACAACGGATATGTGTATCTTTGAGTTTAAAAATTAACAGCCTTAAAAAAAATAATGGCAAAAAAGAACGGAAACGATAAAACAATTGAAGTAACCCTTTGGGATGCTGCTAATAAACTGAGAGGCAGCGTAGAACCATCCGAATACAAACACGTAGTATTGGGACTGATTTTCTTAAAATTTGCCAGCGATAAGTTTGAAGAACACCGGGCAAAACTTATTTCCGAAGGCAAAGAAAAATACATTGAGATGGCCGACTTCTACAATATGAGCAACGTGTTCTTTTTGGAGGAAACCAGCCGCTGGACTTATCTCATTAAAAAATCAAAACAAAACGACATTGCACTACTTATAGATACGGCTTTGCATACCATTGAGAAAAACAACAAAGCCCTGAAAGGTGCATTGCCTGACAACTATTTTTCCCGCCTTGGCTTGGATGTTACCAAACTGGCTTCGCTGCTCGATACCATAAACGACATTGACACAACCAAAGACCCCAAACACGATGTGGTGGGCAAAGTGTATGAATACTTCCTTTCCAAATTTGCATTGGCAGAAGGTAAAGGTAAAGGAGAATTTTACACCCCAAAAAGTATTGTAAACCTGATTGCAGAAATGATAGAACCATACAAAGGCATTATTTATGACCCTGCTTGCGGTTCGGGTGGTATGTTTGTGCAATCCGTCAAATTTATTGAAGCACACCACGGCAACAAAAAGGAAATTTCCATTTACGGACAGGAATACACCAACACCACCTACAAACTGGCAAAGATGAACCTTGCCATACGGGGCATTAGCGGTAACCTGGGCGAAAAAGCAGCCGATACCTTTGGCGACGACCAGCACAAAGACCTGAAAGCCGATTACATAATGGCCAATCCACCCTTTAACCAAAAGGACTGGCGAGCCGAAAACGAACTGATTGACGACCCACGCTGGCGAGGTTATGATGTGCCGCCCAAAAGCAACGCCAATTACGGCTGGATTCTGAATATGGTGAGCAAGCTCAGCGACAACGGTGTGGCCGGATTTATTTTGGCAAACGGTGCTCTGAGTGGCGGTGGCGAAGAGTACAAAATACGCCGTAAGCTAATAGAAAATAATTTGGTAGAAGCCATTTTGGTATTACCACGTAATTTGTTTTACACCACCGATATTAGTGTGACACTTTGGATTGTAAACAAGAACAAAAAACCACATGCCAAAAAGGTAGGAGATGAAACTCGCAATTACCGTGACCGTGAAAAAGAAATTCTGTTTATGGATTTACGACAAATGGGTGAACCATTTGAAAAGAAATACACACAGTTTTCGGATGCCGACATTCAAAAAGTAACAAACACTTACCATCAGTGGCAAACAAAGGAAATAGAAAGCATCCCTGAGTTCTGCTATTCAGCTTCATTTGACGAAGTAGTAAAGAAAGATTTCTCATTAGTGCCGAGTAAATATGTTGAGTTTACAAATAGAGATGAAAACATTGACTTTGACGAAAAAATGAAAGCCCTGCAAAGTGAGTTCAAAGAATTGCTTAGAGCTGAAGAAGTTTCCAGGAAAGAATTGTTGGACGTATTTAAAGAGTTGGGTTATGAGTTATAAACGGAAACAAAGAGGAAAAGAAAAAGACGGGGTTGTTTTTCCGTTAGCCGAAAACCTGTCGGCAATGCCCGAAGGCTATCAATCGTTTATAACCGGGCTTAAAGAACAGATTCCCGATTTAGCAGGATTTTAACCCCGAAACCTCAAGTATATGCGAAAATTTGCCGAAGCCTGGCCGGATATTAAAATAGTGCAACGCACCGTTGCACAAATTCCGTGGCGCGGTAATATCACGCTTTTAGATAAATTAAAAGAACCGGAACTAAGATTATGGTATGCACAAAAAACCATAGAAAACGGGTTTGGAAAAGACATGCTCGTTTTTCAGATTGAAAGCAAACTGCACCTGAGAGAAGGCAACTCCGTGTCGAATTTCAAAATTTCGCTTCCGGCAGCAGATTCAGATATGGCAGTACAATCCTTTAAGGACCCGTATATTTTTGATTTTATAGGAAATAGTCAACATATAAAAGAGCGCGAATTAGAACAAACCTTGATTAACCATATTCAGAAATTTTTGCTCGAACTGGGTCAGGGCTTTGCATTTGTCGGGCGACAAGTACATTTGGAATTAGGCGATTCCGATTTTTACCTCGACTTATTATTTTACCACGTAAAACTTAAATCTTATGTGGTGATAGAGCTAAAAACAGGAAAATTTGACCCCGGCTATGTGA
>JBAYMP010000035.1:0-22773 GCA_041663505.1 Bacteroidales bacterium
GAGGATGAATGGCATACGAAATTCTCTCTGGTTTCCAACAGGCTGTTGGCCAATCTGGGCAGACAAAAATCGATCTTTGCAAGATGTTGTACGATCCAAACCGTTTCCACCGAAATTGCAAAAGAGTTCCTTAATGAGAACCACATTTTGGGATATGCGACAAGTCGTTACAAATACGGACTTTTTACAAAAAAGGGTATTTATGATATCAAAGGGGATACTTTAGTGGCAGTTGCTACATTCTCTGCTCCCCGTCCGATAAATAGGGGAGATAGGGTTGTGAACTCTTATGAGTGGGTAAGATATGCCAGTTTAGCCAATTACAGAATAGTGGGAGGAATGGGTAAACTGATGAACTGCTTTATCGATAGTGTGAAACCGGACGAGATTATGTCTTATGCAGACAAAGACTGGGGAACTGGGGATGTTTACAGAAAGCTTGGTTTTGACTATCAATGCGATACTCCTCCAATGGAGTTTTATGTCCACAAAGTATTCCTGAACAGGATTTCGAAAAAAAAACTCCGGAATGACCCAAAATACGATACTCCGGAGTTTGATGCCAATGATTATTATGTTCTAAGGAATCAGGGTAACCTTAAGTTTCTCTGGATTTCCCCCCTCATCAAGTGAATCACTGTCGACCTCCACATGAAGTTCGTCTCCAAACTTAAATTTTCCTGTAATGATAGCCTCTGCCAATGGATCTTCAATTAACCTTTGGATAGCTCTTTTTAAAGGTCTGGCGCCAAATTGAGGATCATACCCCTGGTCGGCAACAAACATCTTTGCCTTCTCGTCTATTGATACTTTATATCCTGCATTCTCAATCCTTTTGTACAAGTCATCAAGTTCAATATCGATTATTTTGCAAATGTCCTCCTTGGTCAATGAGTTGAACAGAATCTGCTCGTCCAGACGGTTCAGGAATTCGGGTGTAAAGGTTTTCTTAAGAGCCTTCTCAATAATATGTTTGGTGTTATCGCTTATATTACGCTTTGTAACGTTTGAGAATCCAAGCCCCATCCCGTAATCCTTTATATCCCTGCTTCCAATGTTGGATGTCATAATCAGCAGAGTGTTCCTGAAATCAATATGTCTTCCGTTGCTGTCGGTAAGCCTTCCCTCATCGAGGACCTGCAGCAGAAGGTTAAATATGTCTGGGTGAGCCTTTTCAATTTCGTCCAGAAGAATTACCGAATAAGGTTTCCTTCTAACTTTTTCGCTCAATTGACCTCCCTCTTCATATCCGACGTATCCCGGAGGAGCACCTATCAATCTGCTTAAAGCAAACTTCTCCATATATTCACTCATATCTATCCGTATAAGATTGTCTACAGAGTCGAAAAGATATTCCGTAAGTGTTTTTGCAAGCTGGGTTTTTCCAACCCCCGTAGGACCCAAAAATATAAATGTCCCGATTGGTTTGTTCGGGTCTTTTAATCCTGCCCTGTTTCTTTGAATGGCTCTCACTACCTTGTCTACAGCATCATCCTGATCGATAATTTTTTTTCTGATATTTTCACCCATTCTGGCAAGCCGGTCACCCTCCTTCTCTGCCAGTCTGTGTATTGGAACATTTGTTATCATAGAGAGAACCTCGGCAACATCTTCTGAATTTACCTCTTGGGGGTTAAGGTTTTGCTCGTCGTTCCATTGTTTCTGAACCAGTTCCAACTCTTCGCTTTTTTGTTTTTCAAGATCTCTGAGTTCTGCCGCTTTCTCAAATTGATTATTGCTTACAGCCAGTCTCTTCTCTATCTTCAACGGTTCGAGTTCGGCCTCAATTTTTAAAATTGAATTGGGAACTTTCAGATGCATAAGATGCACTCTCGATCCCGCTTCGTCCATAGCGTCAATAGCCTTATCCGGAAGGCACCTGTCTGTAATATATCTCTGAGACAACCTGATACAGGCAGTTAATGCATCGTCCGTGTAGACCACATTATGGTGTTTCTCGTACCGCTCCTTGATATTCCTGAGTATATTCAGAGTCTCTTCATAGGTGGTAGGTTCAACCAAAACCTTTTGAAACCTTCTATCTAAAGCTCCATCCTTCTCTATGTACTCCCTGTATTCATCAAGTGTAGTTGCTCCTATACACTGTATCTCTCCTCTGGCTAAAGCCGGTTTTAACATATTGGCAGCATCAAGCGAACCGGAAGCACCACCCGCACCCACCAATGTGTGAAGCTCATCAATAAAGAGGATAATATTCGGATTTTTGGTAATTTCATTAAGAATAGCCTTCATCCGCTCTTCAAACTGTCCTCTGTATTTTGTCCCGGCAACAATTGAACCGATATCGAGGGAGATAACCCTCTTATTCATAAGAACCCTCGAGACCTTTTTTTGCGCAATCCTTATTGCAAGACCCTCTGCAATGGCAGACTTGCCAACTCCGGGCTCACCAATAATCACCGGGTTGTTTTTCTTCCTTCTCCCCAGGATCTGGGCCAGTCTTTCAATCTCCTTTTCTCTACCGACAACAGGATCCAATTTACCTTCGTGAGCAGCATTTGTCAAATCAAAACCAAAACTGTCGATAACTGGTGTGTCACTGGTTATACGTGCACTTTTTGTACTTCTGACCGAACCATCTCCTCCGGAAGATTTTACACCGCTCTCCATCTCGTCATCAAAAGTAGAACTGTTCAACGGCTTGGATATCTCCTTTCCCTTTAAGGTTGCCCTTATACTGTCATAGGTAATTTTATTCTCCTTTAGAATTGACACAGCAACACCCTCGTCTTCTCGTAAAATTGCCAGCAAAAGATGAAGAGGGCCCGGTTTGGCCTCTTTTAAAGATTTTGCCTCCAGAAACATAATTTTTAATGAATTTGCCGCACCTTTGGACAGATTTAATTTTTCTGCCTGTTCAAAAGGGACAATTTCCCCTACTTTGAGTTGTTCTTCTATCTTTGCTTTTAAAACTTTATAATCTATTCCGAAGCTCATAAGTGCCTCAAAAGCAGAATTATCCTGGTGTCTGATTATGCCCAGGACAAGATGGTCAGATCCAATGGTATAACTGCCCATCCTCATTGCCTCTTCCTTGCTGTATGAGTAAATCTCATTTAGTTCATCTGGTAAATTCATTCTTGCTTTTTAAATTTGATGCAAATCTAACTAAAGACAATTAGGAATACAATTTGTTCATAAGATATTTTATTTGTAATTTTACACTTCTTTTATAAAACGAAAAGTAAGTTGTAAAATGGTTCAAGAAGCTGATAATAGTAGAAGGATAATCAAAATAAACATAGAGGATGAGATGAAAAGTGCATACATCGACTATTCGATGTCTGTCATTGTTTCACGTGCACTTCCAGATGTGAGAGATGGGCTTAAACCTGTGCATAGAAGGGTATTGTATGGCATGTCCGAATTAGGGTTAACTGCCGGTGCCGGCTTTAAAAAGTCTGCCCGTATAGTTGGGGAAGTGTTAGGTAAATACCATCCACACGGAGATTCCAGCGTTTACGAAGCTATGGTGAGGCTGGCCCAGGACTGGAGCATGAGATATATGCTGGTTGACGGTCAGGGGAACTTTGGCTCTATAGATGGCGACTCTGCAGCGGCTATGCGTTATACCGAGGCTCGTTTCAGAAAAATTGCCGAGGAGGTTCTGGCAGATATGGACAAGAATACTGTCGATTTTAAGCCAAATTTCGATGAGTCATTGACTGAACCTACAGTCCTTCCTGCAAAAGCACCCCTTTTACTGCTCAATGGTGCATCAGGAATAGCCGTAGGTATGGCAACCAATATGGCTCCCCACAATCTCAGAGAGGTGGTAGATGCTATTTGCGCTTACATAGATAATAACGATATTTCCACAGAAGAGCTTCTTCGTTACATCAAAGGTCCGGATTTTCCTACCGGGGGTACAATACAGGGGATACAAGGTGTCAAGGATGCATTCGAAACCGGTAAGGGTAGAATTGTAATCCGTTCCAAGACAGATATTGAAGTGAGCGAGAGTGGAAGGGAGACCATTGTAGTTTCCGAAATTCCGTATATGGTTAACAAACGGGAACTTATCGAGAAGATAGCCGAACTGGTGGAAGAGAAAAAAGTTGAGGGAATTGCCTACATCAACGATGAGAGTGACCGTAACGGAATGCGCATTGTAATAAGGTTGAAGATGGGTGCTGTTGCCAATGTGGTTTTGAATCTCCTCTTCAAATATACTATGCTGCAGTCTAGTTTCTCCGTAAACAACATCGCTCTTGTAGATGGCAGGCCAAGACTTCTGAATCTCAAACAACTTATAAAATATTTTGTAAGACACAGACATGATGTGGTTCTGCGCAGAGCTCGCTTCGAACTGGACCAGGCAGAAAAGAGAGCACATATTCTGGAAGCGCTTCTTAAAGCTCTCGATCATATAGATGAAGTAATTGCAATCATCAGATCTTCCAAGACTGTAGACGAAGCCAAAGCAAATCTTATGGAGAGATTCGATTTCTCCGATGCTCAGTCCAGTGCAATTGTGGAAATGAGGCTTCGTCAGTTGACAGGATTGGAAAGAGCAAAACTTCAGGCTGAGTATGACGATCTTATGAAGCAGGTTGCCTACCTTAAAGAGGTTTTGGCAGATATCTCTCTTCAAATGAAGATAATAAAGGATGAACTTGCAGATCTTAAAGAGAGATACGGTGATGACAGGCGTACACAAATTGAACTCTCTGCAGAAGATTTCAACCCGGAAGATTTCTATCCGGACGAAGATGTGGTTATTACCATTTCTCATCTTGGCTATATGAAGAGAACCCCTCTGACCGAATACAGAACCCAGAACAGGGGAGGAGTTGGTGCCAAAGGAAGTACAACCAGGGATGAAGATTTCATTGAACATATTTATGTTGCAAATATGCATAGTACTATGCTCTTCTTTACCCAGAAAGGAAAATGTTTCTGGCTCAAGGTGTATGAAATTCCGGAAGGGTCCAAAGCATCAAAAGGAAGAGCAATTCAAAATGTTCTTAACATTGAGCAGGAAGACAAAGTTTGCGCCTATATAAATGTCAAAAACCTGAACGACGAGGAGTATATCAACAACAACTACATCGTTCTGGCAACCAAAAGAGGTACAGTTAAAAAGACATATCTGGAAGCCTACTCGCGTCCAAGAGTCAATGGGGTAAATGCAATTACCATAAGAGAAAATGACGAACTGATAGAAGCAGTTCTTACAAATGGGCATTGCGAAATTCTCCTGGCTGGAAGAGATGGAAAGTGTGTAAGGTTTAATGAGAAAAACGTCAGGGCCATCGGTAGAACCGGAGCAGGAGTAAGGGGAATTAATATTTCCGAGCAGGATGAAGTGGTTGGGATGCTTTGTGTAGACCCAAATTCTGAAGAGAAAGATACCCGTCATATTCTGGTTGTAAGCGAAAACGGATATGGTAAAAGATCAAGCCTGGAAGATTACAGGGTCACAAACAGGGGAGGTAAAGGTGTGAAGACCTTGAATATAACCGAAAAAACTGGCTCACTTATTGCATTAAAGGATGTAACCGATGAGAATGATCTTATGATTATCAACAAATCTGGCATAACCATTCGTTTGGCGGTATCGGAAATCAGAGTTGTAGGCAGAGCAACTCAAGGTGTGAGGTTGATCAATTTAAGAGAGGGAGATATGATAGCAGCGGTTTGCAGTGTCAATAAAAGTGAAGAGAAACCTGTAGAAAACTGAGAAATAGAAGAGTAACCACAAAATAAGTATTAAATAATCTTTAATTTTTGAAATATCAATGAAAAATCTACTAATCGCACTAGCACTGCTATTTTCAGTACAGTTAGTTGCTCAACCAAAAGAGGTGACAGATGCTCTTAAGGCATTTGAAAAGGCTAAAAAAGAGTCTTTAGATGCTAAAAAATCTGCAAACCCTGCTACCTGGATAAAATTAGCAGGAATATATACATCAATTTACGACGCTCCCATCAAATCCATCTGGACGGGAGCTACTAGAATGGAAGTCAAACTCGTGTTGAAAGATCAAAGAATCATAAACACAGAAACCAAAAAAATTAATGATCAATCTTTTTCTGTAGATTCATACGAAGATAAAGACCTTTATTACGGAGAAGATGGTACTCTTGCTGCCTGGAAGGTAACCAAGAAGTATATGGAAGGAGATCTTTTGGGAGAAGCGTTTGCTGCACTTAGCAAGGCAACTGAACTGGACACTAAAGCAATCAAATCAAAAGAAATATCTGATCAGATTATTGTACTTAAATCCCGTTATCAGAGTGAAGCTATGTCTGCATATGCTTTGGGAGAGTATAAAAACGCCACCGATAATTTTGAAGCTGCAATTAATGCTGGTTCTCACCAGTTGCTAAAGCAAGTGGATACAGTAATTATGTATTATGCTGGTTTGACAGCCAATATATCAAAGGATTACGAAAGAGCAATCAAATATTTTGAAATGGCCATTAAAAACGGTTATGATGCAAAAGGAGATGCATATTCTTATCTGGCAGAGGCCTACAAAAACCTTAAAGAGACAGATAAAGCAAAGGAGATTCTGATTGCCGGTTTTACAAAATATCCTACAAACCAGAGTATTCTTGTCTCTTTAATCAATGCCTACCTTGAGTCTAATGATGACCCTAAAAAGGTGCTTGAATTTATCAAAAAAGCGCAGGAGAATGAACCTTCAAATGCAAGTCTTTACTATGCAGAGGGTAATGTATGGAAAAACCTTAAAGAGGTGGACAAAGCTATTGCTTGTTACAACAAGGCTGTTGAGGCAGATCCTAACTACTACTTTGGAACATTTGCAATAGGTGCTGCTTATTATGACAGGGCTGTCGACATTCAGACCAAAGCTTCTGATGAGTCAGATGATGCTAAATACGAAGCTATGGTAAAACAATTGGAAGAAAATTTGATGGCAGCCATAAAACCTTTTGAGTCGTGCTTCGCAACATCTACCGATGACGAGGTAAAAGCAGTCGTAGCAGAATATCTTAAAAATATCTACTTCCGTTTCCGTGAAAAAGGACCGGAGTATAAAGCAGGATACGAAAAATACAACAGCCACCTTAAAACTAAATAGTCAGACAGACGACTTCAAATAAAATATCTTGCTAATAGACAGTTATATATTATCTGTAAGTTTTTGAACAACTTTTAAGTTATAGAAAAACTCTCGGGCAAAAACACGGATGACGGTATAAGCAGGAATTGCTACCAGCATACCGATTATTCCCCCGATACTTCCTGCTATCAAAATAACCAGAAAGATTTCCAGAGGGTGTGCTTTGACGCTGTTAGAATATATATATGGTTGGAAAACAAAGATATCTACCATATGTGTGGCGAAAAATATCCCGCCTACTGTTAGAATGAACATGCCGATATCTGGTCTATCGACTCCATGATCTACAAGAGCCATTATAGTGCCGAAAACACCTCCTGTGATAGGTCCTATGTAAGGAATTACATTCAAGATGCCGGCAAAAAACGAGACAACAATTGCAAGAGAGATATCTACCCCCGCAATATAATGGAGTGCGAGGCTGTTAATTACTGTAATTGCTATTGCCTCTATGCTAATTCCAGTGAAATACCTTGCAAGCAACTGGGTTATGGAAGCAATTGCACGGGTTACATTCTCGACATATTTATCCGGAAAAAGTGCCAGCACCATATTGTTAAACATATTTTCCTCCCTTAGGAAAAAGTATGTTATAAAAATGATCACAAAGACAGCAATTCCAAAATCGATTATTATACTTGCAATTGAGTTAAACAGATCTGAGATAAAAGAAACATTCAGCACCTTCTGGAACTGGTTGATAAAGACATTTTCGATTTTAAATGAAGGATCCAAGGCCGGAAACCATTTATGAAGTAGTAAATTGTATTTTATAAGCGGAGAGGATATCTGTTCTCCCAGTGCGATTAAATCAATGGAACTCAGTTTAGAAAAGAGTTGTCCGACCAGAGGGGTTAAAAAGAAAAATATTGAGAAGAAGATTGCTAAAAGAAGGAAAAGGGCAATTGCGGCAGCAAGGCTATTTGGCATGGAAAACTTACCCAGTTTAATTTTTAACAGTTTGCTTTTGAGGGGCTTCCCAATAAGTGACAGAACTGCCGAAACCAATATGTATATCAGAATGTTACTAAAATACCATGCTAAAAATGCGATGATCAATGCAATAGCAATTGCAACAATGTATTTAGCCAACTGGTTCATAAAGATAGCTCCGTTTTGTATTCAAAAGTAAGAATTTTTTATAAATTTGTAATGATTATTAAAATAATAATGATGGGATGCATAAAAAAGAGAGCCCCGACTTTTTGTTGAGGCTCTCTTAAGTTATACTATAAAATGTAATCTCTTATTCTTCTCTAGCCGGACGTTCGTTCGCTTGAGCAACATTAATAGTACGGCCCATATGTTCAGCTCCGTTAAGCGCTGTAATGGCTGCGATACCCTCGTTATCGTTAGGCATCTCAACAAAGCCATAGCCTTTTGAACGGCGTGTGTCTCTGTTGATAATAATTCTGGCAGAAGCAACTTCGCCATAAGGTGTGAATAGTTCGGCTAAATCTTCTTTCTTAGCACGGAAACTTAAACTTGAAACAAAAATGTTCATAGGAACGGTAGTAAATAAAAGTTTAGTAAATGTTTAATTAACAATACAAAGATATTGAAAAATATTAAACAGAAAAATTTTATGAATTTTTTTTTAAAAATATTATCTGTGATTGAAATTATTCTGGCAGTAATTTCTGTTGTTCTCATAGCGAGCACAATATAAAATTGACTATCAACCCTAAACAGATATACCTCTTATACAAGTGGTCGTGAATTATATCAAATGTGTAGAGAATTATAAACATCAATAATGAGATAATTTGCCCATTATTGAAGGATACGTCAATAGTAGAGCAGGGTAGAGACTCTACTCTCTCAACCGTGCCGTTCATAAGCTTTAATAAAAACCTCAGGACATTGGCAATAATTTTTGACACCATATCAAAATTTATAAAGAGAAGTTGTCCTAAAGCCATATAGAGGATTATTGCGGAGAGAGGGATAGCAATAAGGTTAGAGAGTAAAAAGTAGGTAGGAAAAAACCCGAAAGTTGAAATTGAGATCAATGATGTTCCTATTTGACAAGCCAAAGTGATGGATACCGTGGACCAGACATATTTTGTTATACGATTTGCGGGTAAGTAGAACTCATCTATTTTAGGATGTATGATAAGGATGGAGAGAAGAGCAGCGAAAGAAAGTTGAAAGCCGACATCAAAAATTGCCTGAGGCTCGGTAATTGTTATAATAAATGCGCTAAGAGACAGTGTATTCAGCCCAATCTTTTCTCTTTCCAACATTTTACAGATTTCATAAAGAGTGGCCATTATTACCGCTCTTGATACAGAAGGGGCGAATCCGACTATGGAAGTGTAACACCAAAGGAGTGCCGTTATTATGACAAATCTTAAAATTCTGGATAATCTGCTGTTCCCGAGTATAATTAAAAACAAAGAGAAAAATGAGTAGATAAACCCCACGTGCAACCCGGATACAGCCAGAAGGTGCATTGTCCCGGATTTTGAGTAATCATTTTTTATGTCTGAATCCAAATAACTTTTGTCCCCGATGGTTATTGCAATAAGTGTAGCTGCCTCTTTTCCGGAACCGATCAGCTTAGTTATTTTCCGGATATATTTTCCCTTTGCAACCGATATACGGTTCTTTACCGATATCCCTTTCAATTTTAGCAGGATGATATCATTAGCCCGGACATATGAAGAGGAATATATCCCTTTTTTCTCCAGATATCTTGCATAATCAAACCGTGACCCGGCATTGTTTTTTATCCTTTTGGGTATTAACTTTGCACGGATTGTATCGCCGACCTCCAACAAGGAATCCGGGAAATTTTTATCTAAATAGAGAATCATTCCCTCGTCGAATACAGGGAGGGATACGGTAACCTTATTGCTGTTTGCTTTTTTTACCGGCCGTTCACCTACTACACAATCTGTCCATAATTCGGCGTTTTCCTTAAGCCTGGAGTTCTCTATTTTAAGATCTGAGTATGAAGAGATACAGATATTGAGCCATCCCAAAGAAACAAATGCTGCAACTATCAAAAAAATGAGCGTATATTCCAGAAGTGAGGATTTGTTTTTGTAACAAAGATAGTATATAAGGAGGGAGAAGATAGAAATAGATCCCGTAAGAATCAACAAAACAGATGGGGAAAGTGTATATTTGCTTCCTATAAGTATACCGGACAGATAGGCAATTGTATATTTTAATAACGGGGAATTACCAAAAATGACACCATTATATGTGAATTCTCTCTGCACCTGACCCATCTCCACTCACTTTAGTTTAGTGTAAAGTTATAAACTTTATTTAAATTTATTAGGGGAAAGCTCTTTTTTTAGTAGTTTTGCACATCTTTTTCTCAATTTTTCGTTGCAATTATAAATAAAAAGTAAATATGATAATTTTAGTATTAAATTGTGGAAGCTCCTCGATCAAGTATCAGGTATTGGATATGAGGTCAAATTCAGATTATAAGCTTTTAGCTAAAGGTTTAGTAGAGAGAATCGGACTGGAAGCCGGGATTTTGACTCACAAAGCAGCTGAAAAAGAGAAATATGAGACAGATGGCCCGATCCAAAACCATACAGTTGGCATAAAAAAGGTGCTGGACATATTAATTGATCCTGAATTGGGAGTGTTAAAGTCTCTTTCGGAAATTCAAGCTGTCGGTCACAGGGTTGCCCACGGCGGGGAGTATTTTAACAGTAGTAAATTGATAGATAAAGAGGTGATTGATGGCATAAGGAAGTTGTGTGAATTAGCACCGCTTCACAATCCGGCAAACCTCCTCGGGATAAATGCTATTGAAACACTCCTTCCGGGAATTCCACAGGTAGCAGTATTTGACACCTCTTTCCATCAAACAATGCCTAATTATGCGTATATGTACGCTATACCATATGAATATTACACAAAATATAAAATCAGAAGATACGGTTTTCACGGCACCAGCCATAAGTTTGTAGCCAAAAAAGCCTGCGATCTGGCCGGATTGGATTTTGAAAAATCTAAAGTTATAACTTGTCATCTGGGGAACGGAGGTTCCATTACTGCAATCGAAGATGGTAAATCAATAGACACTTCTATGGGTTTCACGCCTCTGGAGGGCGTTATAATGGGTACCCGCAGCGGAGATATTGACGCTGGAGTGGTTACATACATACAAGAAAAAGAGGGCTTGGATGCTGCCGGAATTAATTCAATATTAAATAAGAAGAGCGGATTTTTAGGTGTATACGGACACTCATCAGATTGCAGGGATATTGAAAATGCAGCAGCAAAGGGTGACCAGAGAGCTCAACTTGCACTGAACTTATTGTATTACAGGGTTTTAAAATATATCGGTGCATACACAGCCGTGATGAATGGTGTTGATATGATAGTATTTACCGGAGGCATTGGCGAAAACGACGCTCATATCAGAGAGATGGTAGGAACTCGTCTTCAGTATATTGGTCTTGATTTTGATGCAGATGCCAATAAGAGAGTCAGAGGAAACGATGTAATTTTGACAAAACCAGGCTCAAAGGTAAAGATGTCTGCAATTACCACGAATGAAGAGCTTGTAATAGCCCAGGATACTATGTCTATCGTATCGGCCAATTAATTAGGTAAATTGTATAATATAAAAAGAAATAATTATGATTACATCTTTTGATCAGATTTTCGAAAAGCTAAAGACTAACTCCAAAAAACGCCTCATTGCAGCATGGGCTGTTGATAACCACACAATTAACGCAGTCCGTCTGGCTGTAGAAGCAGGAATTATAGATGCTACACTTGTCGGAGATGAAAAAATAATCCTTCAGGTTTGTAAAGAGGAAAGTATTGATTCCTCAATTTTCAGAATAATTAACAATGAAGTGGAACTTAGTGCTGTCTCAATGGCTGTCGATTTGATAAACGCCGGCGAAGGTGACATACTTATGAAAGGTTTGTGTTCGACAGATAAATATATGAGAGCGATCCTCAACAAAGAGAAAGGATTGCTTCCCCCTAAAGCTATTTTGAGCCACGTTTCAGTTCTTTCGAACCCACGTTATCATAAATTGATTGTCTTTGGAGATATAGCCGTAATACCTGCTCCGGATCTGCCTCAAAAAGTAGCAATTACCAACTATGTTGTAAAGACTGCAAAATCAATCGGAATAGAAAAACCAAAAGTTGCGATTATTGCCGCCACAGAACAGATGCTACCCGGAATGCAAGCCTGCGTAGATGCTGCAATCATATCAAAAATGGCTGAAAGAGGCCAAATTTCCGGTTGTATTATAGATGGTCCTTTGGCTCTGGATGTTGCAATTTCTGCAGAAGCAGCCGAGGTGAAAAAATTAACGAGCCCTGTAGCAGGAGATGCCGATTGCCTGGTATTCCCAAATCTGGAATCTGCGAATGTCTTCTATAAAACGAATACTCAACTATCACCAGATATAAAACTGGCTGCCATAGTTGCCGGAGCAAAGGTTCCGTGTGTGCTCTCAAGCAGATCGGACAGTATCGAAACAAAATTGAACTCGATTGCACTGGCGGCAATAACAGCAAGATAACTTTTATGGTATATAGAATTTTAACGATTAATCCGGGATCGACATCCACGAAAATTGCCGTTTTCGAGAATGAAACAGGGTTATTTGTAGAGACAATAAATCATACTAACGAGGAGTTATCCGGTTTTGAAAGAGTAACCGATCAGTATGAATTCAGAAAAGAGGCAATCCTATCTGTATTAAATAAACACGACATATCACTCTCTTCCCTCTCTATCATTGTGGGAAGGGGTGGATTACTCAAACCCATTGAATCCGGAGTCTACGAAGTGAACCAAAAAATGATTACAGATCTCAGGGATGTCAGAATAGGAGAACACGCCAGTAATCTTGGCGGGTTAATTGCTGCAAATTTGGCCGAAGAGTCAAAAAGTTGCAAAGCCTATGTTGCAGATCCGGTTGTTGTAGACGAACTCTCCCCATTAGCCAGGGTCACCGGTCATCCATTGTTTAAGAAAATATCAATATTCCACGCTTTAAATCACAAGGCTATAGCAAGGACCTATGCTGCCTCTGTCGGAAAGGAATACAATCAATTAAATCTTATTGTAGCCCATCTTGGCGGTGGCGTCTCCGTAGGGGCACATCTTAAAGGCAAAGTGGTGGAGGTAAACAATGCTCTTAACGGAGAGGGACCTTTTTCTCCTGAAAGGTCCGGTACATTACCGGCATTAGCACTCGCCGAATTGTGTTTTTCAGGTAAATATACCCTGCCTCAGGTGAAAAAGATGATAACCGGAGAGGGAGGACTTGTAGCTTATCTTGGAACAAATTCATTCAGGGATGTTGCACAAAAAGTGGAAGAGGGAGATGAAAAAGCCGCTCTGCTTTTCGATGCTTTTGCATACAATGTTGCAAAAGCGATAGGAGGGTGTGCTGCTGTTTTTTGCGGAGATGTAGATGCAATCTTAATAACCGGGGGCATTGCTCATAACGCAAAACTGACGGGAAAAATATCAGAGAGGGTCAAGTTTATTGCCCCGGTAAAAATTTATCCGGGAGAGGACGAAATGACTGCTTTGGCTATGAATGGATTATCGATTCTTACCGGCAAGGAGAAGGTCTCAATTTATGAATAACGGATTATTTAAGCTGCTTGTAATAGACCAACTCGTGGGCTGAATTCAACTCAGGGTGTATAATATTTATCAGATCGTTCAGAATGACATCTGGCTCAATAACACCTTTTTCCCAGAAATCGCTTCCTCCCTGTCCGGTCTCTCTTTTGGTATTATTATAAATCTTTCCACTCTTTAATGAAGGTATGTTCTTAAAGAGTGGGTTACTGTTTTTAAGCTCTTCTATTGAAGAGTAATTATTGGGATTCAGCCAGTAATCGGCATTCATCGATTCCTGGTAAACCTCTTCCAGACTATATGGCACAGACCTTGACTCTCCCTGTTTACTCATAACTGGATCTCCACCTGCATCATTTATCAATACACTCATATAGCTATTCCTACCCGGAATATACCAGACGTCCTTCCATGGAGCATTAAGAAGTACCTTTGGTCTGTCTGCAAATCTGGAGGCAACATTTTTGATAGAGATATACCTTCCTTTAACCGAATTATATATAGAGTCAGCCTTATTGCTGCAATTGAACAACCTACCGAACAACTTTAAATATTCAAGCTTACCAAGCGGATGATCCTCAAGATAATCACCTAATGCAATAACATTAATACCAAGTTCTTTAATTTTGTTTATGTAAATATTATTTTCCCCTAATATTCCATATGTGAAAACTACATCGGGTTTCAGCTTTAGCAGAAGTTCATAGTTCAGTGAGCCTTCATAACCTATGTCCAGGATCTCTCCGTTATTTATTCTGTTTAAAATTACCTCATTTGTGATATATTGTTTTCCGGATACCCCAACAATTTTATCCTCCAGCCCAAGTGCTGTCATATAGGCAATATGACTAGTGGACATACAAACAACCCGTCTGAAAGAGGCAGATTTGGTGTCGACAGAATAACTGCTAACATTCTTGTATGAGGAGCTCCATGAATCCACTATCTGAAAATCAAATTTATCGCTGCTGTCAGAGAGAATGAAAAACTTTGCATATTCATTGGCGTGAATATTTAAGGCAGATTTTTCTTCTTTAGCCACATTTTTACACGAATTAAGCAATAATATTAAAACCAGAAGGTTAAGAAGTGGTTTGAAGTAATGCATTGTAGATATTTGCTACAAATTTAGCAAATTTAACTTACTTTGCAGTATGGGTAAACGAGAGTTAATAATAATCGGGGCAGGTGCTGCCGGGTTGATGGCCGCAGTCGGAGCTGCTCAAAATGGTATTAATGTTCTTATTTTGGAGAAAATGGAGAAGGCCGGCAGAAAGATAAGGATAACCGGCAAAGGAAGGTGTAATATAACCAATACTAAAAGCTGGAGTGAGTTTTCTGCCCATATTCATCCAAAAAGCTCCTTTTTTAAACCTGCATTTTATAATTTCAGCAATTCGGATACAATTGATTTTTTTGAAAGCATTGGTCTTCCTACAACTGTAGAGAGGGGTGACAGGGTCTATCCTAAGTCCGGACAATCGAAAGATGTGGCCGAGTCATTAACGAGGTACCTTTCTTTCCTGGGGGTTGAGATCTCTTACAACTCAAAAGTCATTGACATTGAAGTGGCAGAAAACTCAGTTGACAGAGTGGAGTGGGAGAAAAACGGTAAGAGATACACAGAGGAGACTAATGCCTTGATAATAGCAACAGGGGGACTCTCTTACCCATCTACCGGTTCAAACGGTGATGGTCTCCTGTTTGCAAAAAAACTCGGACATAGCGTTACTGAGTGTTGGCCTTCATTAACAGCTTTGCTACCAAAAAACTACGATAAAAGCCTGGAGGGGCTGCTTTTAAAAAATATTGAGATTGAGCTTTACGTGGGAGGAAATCTTGTACAGTCTGAGATGGGAGATTTGGAATTTACAAATAATGGAGTTGAGGGTCCGATCGGCTTCAAAATTAGCAGAAGGGCGGTAAAGGCGATGAAAAACGGCGAGAAGATATATATTATCCTGGATCTGAAACCTGCTTTGTCAGAGGAACAGCTTGTAAAGCGAGTCGGAAGAGAGCTGGCAGACAGAGGGGCTTTGAAAACAAGGGATCTTTTAACCCTAATGTTGCCAAAACAACTGATACCTCCATTTTTAACTTCAAATAAAATTAACGGTGAAACAATAGTAGGTATTTACGATGAAAACATATTCAATCTGCTTTCTCACTCTTTAAAATATTGGCAACTCGATATCGGCTCTTTTACGTCCTACGAAAGAGCTGTTATTACTGCCGGTGGAATCTCTCTCGATGGAATTACCTCAAAAAGCATGGCTTCCAAACTTTATCCAAACCTGTTTTTTGCCGGAGAGGTAATCGATTTGGACGCAGACACCGGAGGTTATAATTTGCAAATAGCATTCTCCACGGGGTATCTTGCGGGAAAAGAGGCTGCTCACCTGATACAAAAATCCAGATAAGTTTGTCCTGAGTAACTTACTTTTAAGCGATTCCCAATACTTGCCGGAATCCTTTCTGTTGCCTCTATATAGATTAAATCACCACTTTTTAGAGATGAGTACTTAGATATATCCTCTATTGATTTATTGATTTCTGTCTGAAAATTATCTCCTATAGTATTGTCAAACACAAGCGTATTGTCTAATAAAAAATTTAGCTGACCAATATTGTTTATCTTGTCAATCGGAAGTAACTTTTCGGTTACATATGCTGTATTGTCCATAGAGATAGCTTTTTCAACCAATAGATTTTCCGGATATAAAATGAGTCCGAAGCCCCACTCATTATAGTATCTTCCTGCATACTCCCTGAGTGTGCATTTGGACGACCTGGAAATCTTTACGACTACGGAGAGTGCAACACTAATATCTGTAACAAAACCAGGTGGAAAAAAATCTTTTGAATCCCTGACCAATGTATTGTCGGGTTTGAAAAAGAAATTCCCGGTATTATGTGAAACTACAACTATATTCACTTGGGTGATTTACTTTCAAAACCGAGCTTTAATTCTGTAATAATCTGCTTGGTATCCAATGCAAAATCGCCATTCATCATCCACGAATAGTAACCTAAGTCACTTTTAAAAACATTTTCAACTGTTTTACCTTTATGCTTTCCAAAGTTGAAGATTGGTTCATCCTTATCGTTTAAGACTACTCTTCCGGCATAATCCAGAAATCGTGATTTTGTAGAAAAATCTGCCAGAAACTTGATGTCATTTTCCAATACATCACTGTACTTGTCCAACTGTGACTCCAATATTTCAAATGTTGCAACAGTGTCTGCCTCTGCAGAGTGTGCATTTTCCAAATCTTTATTGCAATAAAATTTATACGCTGCACTAAGAGTTCTCTGTTCCATCTTGTGAAAAATGTTCTGGACATCTACAAGTTTCCTTTTTCTGAAATCGAAGTCCACTCCTGCACGTAAAAACTCTTCGGCGAGCATCGGTACATCAAAGCGGGTAGAGTTGTAACCGGCAAAGTCACAACCGGACATCCAATTTGCAAGACTCTTTGCTATCTCCTTGAAAGTGGGACAGTCTGCAACATCTGCATTTGATATTCCATGTATTTTTTGGGCCTCGGGGGATATAGGAATAGTAGGATTGATCCGTCTGGTTTTCATCTCCTGATCTCCGTTAGGCATCACTTTTAGAGCACTGATCTCTACAATTCTGTCTGAAGCAACATTGAGACCCGTACTCTCTATATCAAAAAAGAGTATAGGGTTTTTTAAATTTAGTTTCATAATTACTGTTTATGCCCGATTAAGCACTAACCATCATAGGCATTAGAAGTGCTAAAATATCTTCATTGGTGTCAGTTTGACCTGAAGGCAGGATCAGAGCAGCGCGGGTCGGGTCTGCAAGGTCCAGTGAAATATCTGAATAAGGAAGGTTGCTTAAAATTTCGATAAGGAAGGTAGATTTGAATCCAATCTCCATAGAGTCTCCTTCGTACTGACAACTGAGCCTTTCATGCGCAGATATGGAAAAATCCAAATCCTGAGCAGAAATTACCAGTTGATTATACGACAATTTAAGTTTAACCTGGCTGCTTGCCTGATTTGAACAAACTGCAACTCTTCTTGTGCTATTTAAAAAATCCTGACGGTTGATAATCATTTTGTTTTGGTTAATCTTTGGAATTACCGAACGATAAGCAGGATAATTACCTTCAACAAGACGGCAGACCAACACAAAAGATTCAAATTCGAAATAGGCGTTTTTTACATCAAAGCTGATTTTAACCTCCTGATCGATTTTTGTCAGAATATTCTTAAGTATGGAAGCCGGCTTTTTGGGAAGGATAAATGATGATTGTTGTGCTGACTTTATGTCATGTCTGGTATAGCAGACAAGTTTGTGTGCATCTGATGCCACAAGTGTTGTCCCTTCATTTTCTATGTCAAAAAAGACTCCGTTCATTACAGGTCTGAGCTCCTCTTCTGCGGTAGCATATATGGTACGGTTGATTCCCTCCAGAAGGGCAGATGAAGGAATGGAAATTTCTGTCATTTCTGCAGAGAGCTCTGCAATATTAGGATAATCATCGGAAAGGGTGCATGGAAGCTTAGAATTTCCATTTGCCCAAGTGATTTCTATAAGAGAAGATGTATCATTTGTTTTAAATTCCAAAGGCTGATCCGGGAACTCTTTCAAGGAGTCAACCAATAATTTTGCAGGAATCGTAATTTCTCCCTCCTCTATTACATTTTCAATGATCATACCTGATTTAAGACTTGTCTCTAAATCGGATGCTGTAATACTTAAATATCCATCCTTTAACACAAAAAGAAAATTGTCCAAAATCGGAATTGTGTTTTTAGAAGAGATGACTCTGGAAACCGAAAGCAAACGGGTTAATAACTCTGTGCTTGAAACTACAAACTTCATATCCTTATATTTTTTACAAAGATAAAAAAAATAAGTTATGGCATATAATTTGATTTATTTATGGTAAAATAACTTTTAAACTATTATTAGATGTTATGAAAAAAAATTTACTCATTTTATTTTTATCTGTTTTGGTTAGTGGTTTGACAGCCTATGCAGTGGTTGAAATCACAGATGCAAATTCTAAGAAGTATAGTTTTTCCGTTTCAAATCCTACAATTCAAAAGGTTAGTTTGTCCGATCAGCTCTATCCTGATTTTACATTCGCCGCGGAGACTGCCGTAAAAGCGGTCGTCCACGTTAAAGTTGTTAAAAAAGGTGTCGAACAATCTTACTCTCTGTTTGATTTTTTCTTCGGTTACGGCTCACCTGAATCGGTTCCCAGAGATCAGGAAAGTACCGGATCTGGGGTAATCATTACGTCAGATGGATATATTGTAACTAATAATCACGTAATTGAAGGGGCAGATGAAATATCTGTAACGCTGGAAGACAACAAATCATATAAAGCAAAGTTGATTGGTGCCGATGCTGTGACAGATATAGCTCTTCTTAAAATAGATGAACAAAATTTACCGTTCCTCACATTCGGAGATTCCGATGCTCTGAGACTTGGCGAGTGGGTTATTGCAATTGGGAATCCTTATAACCTCCGCTCTACTATTACTGCGGGAATCGTTAGTGCCAAAGCCAGAAGTATACCGTCTATGTCCAACGAATTTAAAATAGAATCGTTTATCCAAACGGACGCTGCAGTCAATCAAGGGAATAGCGGTGGAGCTCTTGTCAATACAAGAGGAGAACTTGTCGGGATAAATACAGCCATCGCATCCAGAACAGGTGCATTTACAGGCTACTCTTTTGCTGTGCCATCTTCAATTACAAAAAAGATAATTGAAGACCTGATCGATTTTGGAACAGTTCAAAGGGCGTTGCTGGGTATCTCGATGCAAGAAATTGACAGTGATCTTGCAAAAGAGAAGAATCTTAAAGAGATAAAAGGGGTTTATATAGCAGAAGTATCAAAGGATGGAGCTGCATACAAAGCAGGTGTAAAAGAATCGGATGTGCTTATTTCCATAAATGACATTGAAGTGAATTCAGGCCCTGCCGTTCAGGAACAAATAAGCAAATACAGACCAAAAGAGAGAATCAGAATCGGAATTTTAAGAGATGGTAAACAAAAGGAACTTTCAGTTGTCTTAGAGAGCAAAGGTGGAAACATAGCAATTTCCAAGGATGAAGACTCTGGACTTTCGCAACTATTCGGCGCTTCGGTAAAGAAAGCTTCGGAGCAATCTCTGAAAAAAGCAGGAGTCAGATCGGGTGTCGAAGTCGTGTCGGTAAAGGATGGTAAATTCAAGAGCGCAGGAATTAAAGCCGGTTTTATCATTACCCACATAAACCAGATACCTGTAGGTGATGTCCAAGAGATTGAGAGTGTTGTGCAGAGAAGCAGAAGATCATTACTTATCGAAGGCTTATACGAGGATGGCAGAGTTGTATACTATGGAATGGGTATCTAATTTTTGCAGCTTCCACTAATTTGTATTAGTTTTGCAAGATATTATATATTCATGAGACAACTTAAGATAACCAAATCAATTACAAACAGAGAGAGTGCCTCTCTGGATAAATATCTCCAGGAGATTGGAAGAGAAGAACTTATAACAGTAGAAGACGAGGTAGAATTAGCTCAGAGAATAAGAAAAGGAGACCAGGAAGCTTTGGAAAAGCTTACCAGAGCCAATCTGAGATTTGTAGTTTCTGTTGCCAAGCAGTATCAAAACCAAGGTTTAAGCTTGCCCGATTTAATTAATGAGGGTAACCTTGGCTTGATTAAAGCTGCTGAGAAATTCGATGAAACAAGAGGCTTTAAGTTTATTTCGTATGCTGTCTGGTGGATTCGTCAATCAATTTTGCAGGCTTTGGCAGAACAGTCCAGGATTGTAAGGTTACCTCTTAATCAGGTGGGGTCTCTAAATAAGATAAACAAAGCCCTTTCAAAATTTGAACAGGAGAATGAAAGAATGCCTTCTCCGGAAGAACTTGCAGAGATTCTGGATATCCCAAGAGAGAAAATTGCCGATACTCTCCGAGTTTCGGGTCGTCACGTCTCGGTTGATGCACCATTTGTAGATGGTGAGGATAACAACCTTCTGGATGTATTGGTGAACAGCGATTCTCCTAATGCAGACAGAGGCTTGGTTAATGAATCACTTAACAAGGAGATCGAAAGAGCACTCTCTACTCTCACAGAAAGAGAGAGAGACATTGTCAAATATTTTTTTGGAATAGGAGCGAGTGAAATGACTCTTGAGGAGATAGGGGAATATTTTGGTCTTACCAGGGAGAGAGTCAGACAGATTAAGGAGAAAGCTATAAGAAGGTTAAGGCATAGCGCAAGGAGCAAATTACTCAAATCTTACTTATGATAATGAAAAAACTACTAATGTTTATGTTAGCGGCAGGTGTCGTATTAACCTCTTTCTCTCAAAAGGAAATTATTGAAAACCCTCTTTTGTCTGAATGGAATACCCCTTATGGCATTCCACCTTTTGAACAAATAAAAGTGGAGCATTTTATGCCTGCATATGTAGAAGCTATGGCCAGACACAATGCTGAGATTGATTCTATTGTGAATAACCCCGACCCTGCTACATTTGAAAATACAATTGTTACTTTTGATAACTCCGGAGCTCTTTTGGACAAAATTTCTGCGGTTTTCTCGAATCTTAGCAGTATTAATTCTAACCCTGAAGTTATGGCTCTTGCTATGGAGTTGTCTCCTTTAACCAGCAAACATTACAACGAGATTAGCCTCAATCCGGGGCTTTTCAAAAGGGTAAAAGCGGTTTATGAAAAGAGAGATTCTCTGGGTATTGATGCAGAACAAATGCGACTTCTGACAGAAACATACAAAGGTTTTGAGAGAAACGGGGCAAATCTGCCTGATGATAAAAAAGAGAAACTTAAAAAGCTCAATGCAGAAATTTCTGATCGTCAACTTGCTTTTGGACAAAATCTTGTTTCAGAAACAGCTGCGTTCAAACTTGTAATTGACAATAAAGATGATCTTGCAGGTCTGTCTGAATCAATTATAGCTGCTGCTGCAAAAAAGGCAGACAGTGACAGTACTCTTAAAGGGAAATGGGTATTAGGACTTGACAATCCAACTGTTATTCCTTTCCTTCAGCAGTCGGAAAAGAAAGAACTTCGCAAGGAGATTCTCGATGCATATCTTAACAGATGCAACAATAATAACAAAGAGGATAACAAAGAGATTATAAAGAAGCTTGTAGAGCTTCGTCTAAAGAAAGCAGAGTTATTCGGGTTCGAAAATTTTGCTCAATACCAACTGGAAGACAGAATGGCAAAAACTCCTGAGGCTGTTTACGATCTGCTCAATAAACTTTGGACCCCTGCTCTTGTTTCAGCAAAAAGGGAGTTGGCGGATATGAACTCAATAGCAAAGGCAGAGGGACAAAATGCTACACTTGAAGCCTGTGATTGGAGGTTTTACTTCGAAAAGGCTATGTCGCAAAAGTTTGATCTGAGTGACGCTCAGTTACGTCCATACTTTAAGTTAGAGAATGTAAGAGAGGGAATCTTCTATGTTGCAAACAAATTGTATGGAGTTACCTTTACACAAGTTGTGAATGTTCCGCTTCCAAACCAGGAGGCTGTAGCATTTGAGTGCAAAGATTCTGACGGATCCCATCTGGGAATCTTGTTTATGGATATGTTCGCCCGTCCGGGTGCAAAACGAGGCGGGGCATGGTGCGGCGGTTTCCGCGATCAAACATATAAGGATGGACAACGAGTGGCTCCTTTGGTTACAATTGTGGGTAACTTCACAAGACCTGTAGGGGATGAACCCGCACTTCTGAGCATGGACGAGGCCGAAACTTATTTCCATGAATTCGGGCACGCTCTTGCAAGCCTTCTTAAAAATGTTCACTACAATGGAGTTGGAGGAATGACCAGGGATTTTGTAGAACTGCCTTCACAAATTATGGAACACTGGGCATTCGAGCCAGAAGTTCTCAAAGTGTATGCAAAACATTATAAAACCGGAGAAGTTATTCCGCAGAAACTTATTGATAAAATGGTTAATTCCGGCAAATATGGCCAGGGCTTCGCCACTACAGAATATCTTGCCGCCTCTCTTTTGGATATGGATTATCATATTTTAAAAGAGATCC
>JBAYMP010000036.1:0-22706 GCA_041663505.1 Bacteroidales bacterium
CAGCGGATGGCTCACACAACTTCCTGCACCATATTTTGCAACGGCCAGCCAAAAAATAATTGATGTTATGAAAGACTGTACGATTAAAGGAATTACCATATCTGCCTCGGGTTTTTACGGTCCACAAGGCAGGGTGCTAAGGTTGCCTTTGGCTATCCCGGATATGATTAACAGATTTGAGACATTCAACTACAATGGCAACAAAATTACGAATTTTGAAATGGAAGGTTCTGCAATAGCCGGGTTATCTGCACTTTTGGGTCACGATGCCGCAACTGTTTGCTGTATAATTGCAAACAGACACCTTCACGAAAGTCAGCCTGATTATAAAAATTTTATAAAGAAATTAGTAGAACTATCACTTGATAGATTGATTAAACTTTAGTTTATGAAGATAGACCCTGAGATAATCTCCTTGATGTCTTTAATGGACGACCCTGACTTAACTGTCAGAGAGGCAGTAAAAAACAGAATTCTTACAAGAGGCGAAATTGCAATCGAGCAACTCGAAACGCTTGCCGGGAAAGAGAACTTTGGGGAGAGGCGGGTTTTTTATATGGAATACATAGAAGATTTAAAAGAGGAGATAATTAACGAGAGAATTGTAATCTATCTCAAATCTCCGGATCCAATGCTGGTTGACGGTCTTTTTCTCATTTCAAAAACTGTCGAAAGCACTCTGGACGAGTATAATTTTTATAGCACCGTAGAGATGCTTGCAGATGAGATAAGCATAGAGTTATCTGAGGAAAAAACTGCCATAGAAAATGTTAAAATTTTTAATTATCTATTTTTTAACAGAATAGGTTTTAAACATTGTGATACACTAATTCAAAAAGAGGAGAACGCTCTGATTCACACTGTAATTAATTCCAGAAGCGGAAATTCCGTAACAATTTCGCTGATCTATTTTTTACTCTCCAGATCTGTAGGATTGCCGATTTATCCGCTGTGCTTTCCGGGAGGCTTTGTTCCGGTTTATATGGATAATAATAAGATACTTTTTTACCTTAATATTTTCAAAAGGGGATCTATTTTTCTGGAGGACAGCCTTAAGCAATTTTTTGATGATATTGGGCTTTTGTACACTACAGAAAGTCTGAAAATTGAGCAGGATAAAGCTTTGGTGTCTATTTATGCTGAATTGCTTAATTATTTGTATAAGTCACAGGGCAAAAACAGGCTGTCTGAGAAAATGGAGAGAATTCTATCTGTTTTTGGTGAAAGTAGGTACCTCTGACCAAAAAAGTAAAAACCTCCATAATCACATAGATTACAGAGGCTTTGAAGTTTTAGTATTAGGTTAAGTAATAGCTAATAACTAATGTTATACAAATATAATAAAATATTTTAATATTGATTACAAATCTGTTTATTGCTAAAAGATTGTGGAGGAAAGGTGCCGCAGAAAAGAGAGGTTTGACTGGTTCCAGTTCGCTGATTGCCGGGTTTTCAGTTGCTGTGAGCGTGTTTGTAATGGTACTGGCTATTGCTGTTTCAGATGGTTTCAAACACGAGATAAGAACCAAGGCAATCGGTTTTTCCGGCGAGATCATCCTGAACAGCCCCGGAGTAGAATCCACGACAAATCTATTCCCTATAACGAACGATCTCTCATACATCAATGATTTAAAAGCGTTGCCGGAGGTCAGAACCATCCAGAGTTTTGCATACAGGTCGGGAATGCTTAAGAGTGGCAATCAGATACAGGGTGTAATATTAAAGGGTATAGGTGAAGGATATGATTGGAAATTCTTCTCTTCCTCCCTGTCGCAAGGTAGATTGCCTGATTTTTCCGGTGCAACGGCAAGCAAAGAGATTATCCTGTCTGAAAGACTTGCAGAAATGATGGGATTTTCTGTGGGCGATGCTGTACAGATCTATTTTATAGACAAAACCATTCGTGTAGGGAAATACAATTTAGTTGGTCTTTATGACGCTCAACTGGAAGATATTGATAAAACATTAATTATCGCAGATCTTAGAGAGGTGCAAAGGTTGAACGGATGGGCAGACAATGAAATTTCCGGATTGGAGATACTTTTGCACGACAGGGATAAAATTGATGAAGCAGGGGAGAAGATAGACCAATTGGTATTGGAGAAGTTTACTAAGAGTGACCCTTCGGTGGCCGTGACAAGAATCAATGAAATATTTCCGCATCTGTTTGATTGGCTTAGATTACTGGATTTTAATGTCCTTATCGTTTTGATTTTGATGATAATAGTTGCGGGATTCAATATGATCTCAGGTTTGTTAATCATCCTGTTTGAAAAAATCTCAATGATCGGTCTTTTAAAGGCACTTGGTATGAGAGATTCCGGTATCCATAGAATATTTCTTTACAGAGCATCTTTCATCGTTTTCTGGGGCATGGTGATTGGAAATCTTCTGGCAGTCATCCTCGCTCTTCTGCAGAAATGGTTTGCTATTATCAGTCTTGACCCGGCAAACTATTTTGTAAAATCTGTACCTATTTACTTGAACTTTCCAAAGATTGCAGTATTTAACCTGGCAGCATTCGCAATTATAATGATAGTGATGCTGTTTACTTCATTTTTTATCTCAAGGATAAGCCCGGAGAGTAGCATTAGGGTAAAATAGTGTTAATTTTAAGTCCTATTTTACCAACACTTTATAATCTTCATATCTGGATAGAACATCATTGACGAAATTGACTGTCTCAATACCATTGAATGTACCAAACCTTACAAGCCCCAATGGGAGGTTTTCACTATTCCGCATCATCGGAATTACCTCAATAACCGAGTTCCAGTCGTTTGGATTGGCACCTTTGTGCGCGGAGAATTTCCGGATATCTTCCACTCGCCCTTCCCCTGCATTGTAAGCTGCCAGGACAAACCTGACAGAGTTTACCGAGTCTATCTGCTCTTTGCTGTACATCTTTTGTAGTCGCTTTAAAAGCAGTGTCCCGGCCTTTATGTTCTGCTCGGGATCATATATGTCTTCTATGCCAAAATGTTTGGCGGTAGTGCGCTTGATTTGCATAAGACCGTGTGCACCCCTGTTGCTCTGTGCATTCATTGAGAACTTGGATTCCTGGAAAATAAGCGCCGCCAGAAGCCTCCAATCCCAATTGACGCTCTTTGAGTATTTCTTTATCAGATTGTCGTACGGTGAGAGAATTGATACCGGATTTGAAGAGGAGATGGAATACCCTCTGTATCTGCGGAAGTATTTTACCACAAGATTATTATACTCTTTTGTCTGCTTGTAGTGCCCAAGCCAATAGTTAAGATGTTGCAAAAGATCGTAATCACTCTTTCTTACAACCCAAACCTGATTGTAATCGTTTAGATCTATACTTGAAATTACATCGGCCTGATATTGATCCGGAATTGTGTCGTTCTGCGAGTCCACAACCAATATATCCACATTGTTGCTTATCAACTCTTCCCAAGGATTGGAGTTCTGGACAGGCTTAATGTTGATTTCACATTTTTGACGCCTGGCGAATCGTTTTAATATATCGAAATGAAAACCAACTGTATGACCCTGTTTTAGATAGATACCGTCCTTAACATTAACCAATGTCTTTAGAGTGTCGCTTTCAAGAAAATTTACATCTCTCTCTACATAAACCGTGCTCTTCATTGCGTTCAGCAAAATGAGGAGAACGATAATTGAAATTACAATTATATATTTGACCAGGGCCTTCTTCATAGGCACTCTGTTTAAAAAATGTAGAAAGGCCAGTGTATACCTATCTTAATTGCGGTTTGCGGCCTGATATAGTGGTTTGCAGAAAAATAATCTCCATCGGGCCAATCCTGAGATGCATTTATATATTTGACAAATATGCTTGCACGTTTCCACTGAATATTGATGAATGCGTCTATATAAGGGTAGTCGCCAATTTCCCTGTCATTTTGCAGGTGAAACTGTCCCAATGCCGGGCTGTACGACGGAGCGTAGTATTCGGTATTATAGATTACATTTGCTCCTATCTGTGCTCTCATTACATTTTTAACAACATTAAACTCAAGATAATATTTGAGATTTGCACTCAGGGTTGGGAGTGGAATTACCTCACTGTTTGAAGTGTATTGGTAAAGAATCTGATTATCGAAGTGGAGCATCCAGATTTTAAAGTCTTTCTTAATATATGCGGTTAATATGCTTTCGAGATGATTGTGTTGGCATATGACTCCGTCTGTCCCGTAGTACAGGAGATTGTTAACAAGTGCATATCCGAAGGATGCCTGCATCTTGAACTTTGGAATATCAAGTACCCCCTCTACTCTTGTCTCGGTTGTTTTACTAAAGTTGTTGTTCCAGAAGTAATGGTTGGAATAGAGGTAGTTCTGAAACCAATCCGGTGATGTATTGGAGAGTTTTAACTTGCCAGTAAGATGAATTCCCTCCTTTATGGGGTATGCAGAGAATCTCACCTTTGCATCTAAACTGAAATCGCCTGAATTGTACCCTGTAATGAAATATTTGCCAAAGGCATTCCATTGGAAGTATTTTCTGAATTGACCGGAGGCACCTGCGTAGAGATAAAAGTTGTTGTAACTGGTATTAGCAGCAGGTTGTAAATAAAATTCCGGTTTGAAGCGGTAAACGCTTAACATCTGGTATCCTACTCCGCCATCCAGTTTGGAGACAATAGCATCTTGAGCCCAAGGCTGAATCCGGACGAAAAGTTTATTTTCAAACCGGTTTACCCTTGTGGAGTCGTAACTGGTAGTAGGAGAGATATAAAACCAATTGTGGTAAAAATTTCTACCAATGGAGTCTGAAAGGGATATCTCGTCGGAATAGACTCTTTTATAGGTGGAAAACTCGACTGAATGGCCAAAGTATGTGATGGTACCTTCGCCAACCTTAGTTGAATCTTTGCCGAGACTGTCTCTTTTCGAAAACTTGATAGGAACTCCATATGATTGCGTAAGGAAGAAAGTATTCCTTTTGAGAGTGTTTTTACTCGCCAGTAAGTTAAATGAGAGTTCTTTCGCATCTATCAGAGTATCCAGAACCTGGCTGTCATCTATAATTCCTCCGTTTTCATCCCTTTTTATGCTCTGATAGATATATCCTCCGTGCATAACATATCTTTTGCCCAGATAATTTGTGCTAATGGAGAAGTTCCTGTTGTCTGTAGTCTCCTGGCCGAGAAGACCGGATGCCCCAAATCGCTCGTAATTTATTGCGAAATTGAAACTGGGCGATAAATTCTGAGTGTGGAGAAACTTAACATTTGTCTCCTCCTTGTCTCGGTTGGCAAACAAAGTTCCCCAATATGCCATTTCTGTATAGGGCGTCTTAGTGTTGTAGAACGGAAGCGTTTCAGGGGTGTATCCGTATATCAGATAGGGAGAGAAATCGTTAAAGACATCCAGCTTCTCTCTTTTGAAATAATTGTGCAAAAGAGTAGCAGATCCCGAGGTCCCGAGATAAGTTGCTCCTACATCTTTTTTTAGGAAAGGGTAATCGAAAAAATTATCATTGAATGTTGTATCCGGTTTTTTGAGTTCAATGTTGTTAAGGTATTGATTGTGATTCCATAGTATTATTCTTTTGTACTTAAGACTGTCGGCTACTATATAGGTCTCTAATATTCTTGGTTTTGACCAGCGTATGCTGTCTTTTAATGCCTTAAGACTGTCACGTTGCTCCTTTTGCCTCTCTTTCAACTGAAAACGTAACTCTTTTTTAATAACATTTGAGTCAAGCTGTTTAGCGAGAGTATCGGATTCAACCTCCTGGCTGGCTGCAATATTAAAAGATAGCACTGTAACAATAAAGGCTACAATGCTACCCGTAATCTTAATATCGAATTTTTTGTATCTAAGCATAATAAAGTACAAACGTACAAAAAATGGACAACATATCTGCAAAAAGGGTTAGATACCTGTTACCAGTTCTTTGTATTTTGAAAGACATACATCCAGCCTTTCCTGTGCTGTTGTATCACCAGGGACATTGTGTGAAGGGTGAATATAAAGCTTAACACCTCTATCTGCGAGAATTTCTGCGACTGTTGTTATGGTCATCCAGACCAAGGTGATGAATGCTACTGTAGATACGGGGCCAATTTTATCCTGGTGGTTCTTTAAAGTAACGCTTGCATCTACAAGTGGAGCACATGAGTCTACCACAAGGTCTGCAACTTCAAAAAGAGTTTTTCCGCTGGAGTGGCGACTCTTTTTTCCTTTTGTTTCTGCAGCCGAACCAAACACGATAACTCTCATTCCAAGTTCCTTGGCCTTTAAAGCAACATCAATGTTTACATTGTTAATACCAGTGTGTGAAAAGATCCACATAGTATCTCTTTTGTCAAAATCGTAGGCTTTCATTATGGCGTTTCCGTACCCCTCCGCTCTCTCAAGGAAAAGGAACTGATGGATACCCATTTGTCCAGTAATCCCTGTAAAGAATGTCATAGGAAGTTCGCAAATAGGGTGGAAGCCTACAAATCCACCAATTCTTGGATACATCTCCTCAACCGGAATTGTTGCGTGACCACATCCGAAAGTGTGTACCATGCGCCCTGCCTCAATACTGTCTGCCATTACTGTAGCTGCTTTCTTGATGTTTTCCAGCTGGCTGTCCTCAATTTTTGACATCACGTCCCTGGCATTTTTTAACCATTCTAATGCTAACATAACTTAATTTTTATTTATTTGTTTTTTAAATGAATTTGATATCTGTTGTTTACCGAGTATAGCAGGGCAATCATAAAAGTACAGGCCACCACTAATACCGGGAATGCTTCAAGGTCGATTACCCCCACCAATAAATTTAAAAGGGTATTTCCTGTAAGTGCTATTACTAATGCAAAACTGAAGGCAGTTCCAGAAATATCCTTGTAACGTTCCCCAATCTCGCCTAAAATAATCGGAAAGGTAGATGCTAATCCAAAACCCATAAGGAATGTTCCTGCTATAGCAGTTGAGGCAGTATCGTAGAGACTTAGGATAATCACACCGACTGCTGCAATCAACATACTGATTGTCAGTAGTGTAATTTTTGGAATTTTCCTTAACAGAAAACTTAGAAGCAATCTTCCCACACCCATCCCTATTACAATAAAACTTAGTGCATAGAGAGCGGTTTCTGATGGGAAGCCCTTACTTAGTTCCATATAGCTGGGAGTCCAGTTATTGCTGATGCCTTCGAGACCACTTTGGAAAAAGAGTGCAAAACTGAGTATAAGAATTGTAGGCTCTTTTGCCATCTCAAATATTTTTTTGAGAGGAAATCCCTGTTTGTATTTTGCAGTGGGAAAGGTTACAGAGAGGTAGTAGATAACGGAAAATGCCATCAAAATACCGGCTCCTGCAACGATAGGTGAGTAGAAAATGGTTTTTGTGAGTGAGGCAAAAAGAAGGGGAATAGTAATCGCACCGATTGTGTAAAATATTCCAAGTATGCTTAGATTAGAGGCTCTGGAGTGGTCGGATGAGACATCCGAAACCAGAGCATTTGTAAGGCCGTTTAAAACGCCTCCTCCTAAACCAATTATGAATATCGAGAAACGGATTTCGCCTATTTTAGTGCAGAAGGCAAGCATCTCAAGCCCGATGACAGCAATTATGCTAGCTGTTATCATCAGGTTTTTATATCCATATCTGTCAATTACCGGTCCAAAAAGCATTGAGCCGAGAAGAATCCCGAGCGGAAGAAGTCCCGCAAGGGTAGAGGCTGTTGCTGTATCAAGTGAAAACCGGGCAATAAGAGAGGGGAGTACAGCTCCCATTACTACAAAGGCTACCCCGAAAAATGCCATCCCAATAAAGGCGGCTGCCAATACAGGTCCGTTTGTTCTGCTTTCCATAAATTAATGATTTTTACTGTTGATAATAGCTATTGCTCCTGCTCCGTACAGACCTGCAAGGTTTGGTAATTGAGTGGCGGCAAATTTGCATTGTTTTATTGAAATTGGCTGAGCCCATTTCTGAGCCTCTATGTATATCCTGTCGATAAACTCGGCAGCAGGTCCAAAGATGCCGCCGCCAAAGATAACCATTTCCGGATTAAAGAGACTTACAAAGTTTGCAGATGCCATTCCCCACATCTCTATAGCTTTGTCTATAACCTGCAATGCAATTGGGTCATTACTCTTTAGCGAATCAAAAACTTCTCTTGCAGTAATTTGGTCCGCAGGGATCTCGGATAATTTTCCTTTGTATTGTGGATGCTGTTTAACAAGATTCTTTGCCTGAAGTGCTATACCGGTTCCCGAAGCATAAGTCTCGAAACACCCACACTGATCATAATCGCTTGAGTAGGGTGGTTGGAGTGCCATCCATCCTGTTGCTCCCACAATATCGGAAACACCGTGCAATACCCTTCCGTCTACTAAGATTCCTGCACCAATACCTGTGCCCACAGCCATAAAAATAGCATTGCTTATTCCCTTTGCCACTCCCTGGCTGGTCTCTCCCAGAATATAACAGGTCCTGTCACTCTCAATGATTACTCGCGAGTGGGGAAAATGCCTCTTAAACTCATCTCTTAATGGATAATTTTCCCAACCGGGGATATTGGGAGCCCAAACATTTCCTGTCTTTGAATAAGCGATTCCGGGAATACAAATACCTATACTTTTTTCATTTTCTGCTTTTATAGAGCCTAATTCAATCAATTTTTCACATAGTGAGAAGATAAGCTCTGCAACATCCTTGCCCTCTCTTCCTTCCAGAAGAAGAGTTTCCTGAATAAGGATAGTGTTTGATTCCATAAACAGAGCTCCGGAAATTTTTGTACCGCCCAAGTCTAATCCGATATATACCATAGTTAAGAGTTTAATTATTGAACAAATACTATAAAAGTTTTGCCCCCTTTTCTTTCAATATTTTTAAAGTGTCCATATGTCCTTGATAATCGACATATGCCAGGCCCTCTGTAAGGATATAGAGACTGTTTCCTGCTTTAAGAAGGTCCAGGGAACTCTCCATAATGCAAAACTCCGTTGCAATCCCGCTAATAACAACAATACTATCACTGTTCCCGGAATTTATCCTTTTCAAATACTCCCCGATTGACTCGCCATTACTGTTTACAGCATCAAAACCGGAGTATTGTTCCTCTGTGCTACACTCTCCTTTTGTGAAAATGTTTGCTTTACCAGGATGCAAAGATTTTTCTGCTACCTTAGTGAAGAAATCATCGTGAATCTGCTGTCCGTGTGTTCCTGCAATACAATGAGGAGGCCAGGTTCCGCCGTTCCGGGTAAATGAACAGTGGTCTGCCGGATGGCAATCACATACATACAATACCCTCTGATTGGGGTTGTTGTTAATGTAGCAAATTGATTTTTCGATAGCAGAAAAAGCATTTTTACAGGCTAACGTGCCATCAATAAAGTCATAGAGCATATCTACAACTATATGGGTAACATTACTTGAGTTCAGGTCCATCGAAATTACGAATCTCGTTAACTAAAGAATCAATCAATTTTTCTTTAAGATCGAAGAGATCGTCAGAAATATCAACCTTATAAAAGTGGGGGTTAATAATTCTCTTTTCGGTCTCATTTAAAGAATTGAGGTTACTAAGGTAGTAATTTCTTTTTTCTTGTACCGGTTTTTCTTCATGGAGCTTGACTCCTCCTTCCATTACTAATGATTGAAGAGGTTTATAGTCATAAGATTGCTCCTTAAATGTTGTTATCTTAGTGTCATCATGCTCGTCCCGGATAGTGATCGCCTCCCTGTTTTCAATTTTTCCGGAGAGTGTATCACCCCTAAGGCAAGTAACATCTGCTTTAAAGTAACCATTCTGGGTTATCCGGTAAGTAATTTGAAAACCGGGGTTAATTATTTTATTTTTATCCTCGGATCTCTTCAAAACCCCTTTTCCATCTATCTGAACGAGTTTGTAAACATTGCCAAAACAAGGATTATGCTTGCTGGTTGCAATTGCATCTCCCACACCGTAAGCATCAATTTTTGCATTCTGACGTTCGAGTTCTGAAATAATATACTCGTCTAAAGAGTTGGTTGCAAAAATTTTACATTTTTTAAGACCAGCTTTGTCCAGCTCCTCTCTGCATCTGGCAGACAGATAAGCAAGGTCACCACTGTCTAAACGGATCCCGTAGCCCTGTGCGTAACTGTCGTCAACCCCATTACTCAAGAATGCCTTTATAGCGTTCCTGAGTCCACATTTTAAAGTATCATAAGTGTCTACAAGAAGAATGAGAGGCTCTCCGTAATGAGATTTAAGATATGTTTCAAAGGCCTCCAGCTCACCGGCTATTGTACATCCGAATGCTGTTACAAAGCTATGGGCCATTGTTCCCGAAACGGGTACGCCAAAAATATTTGAAGTAAGAATATTTGAAGAGTTTTGACAACCTCCTATGTATGCTGCTTTTGCTCCATATGTCGCAGCCCAAGGTCCGTGAGCTCTTCTGGAGCCAAATTCACTTATGGGTTTTGAGGTAGAACGAGAGACCCTCGAAGCTTTAGTCGCTATGGCCATCTGATGATTCATTATACATAAAAGCGGAGTTTCAAGTACTTGGGCTTCAATCAGCGGACCTTCAACAGTGATAACCGGCTGAGCCGGAAATGCAATCTCCCCCTCCTGCATTGCGTATACATTACCTGTAAACTTCATGCTGGCAAGATATTCGCAATACTTTACATTCTCCTCTCCGGGAATGAACTTTTCGAAAAACTTTGCATCTTCGCTACCAAGCCCGGAAATCATATCAAGAGTTTCCTGAACGCCACAGACCACTGCCCAGTTATTTTTATCAGGCGCGCTTCTGTAAAACATATTGAAAACAGCAATTTTACTTTGCAAACCCAGATCAAAAAAGGTTTTGCCCATTGTATACTGGTACTTATCCGAGCAGTATGAAATATTCAAGTTATTCATAACAGTAATTTGTAATGAAACAAAGGTAGTAATTAATTATCCAGAAGATCGCGCACAACCAGATCCTGAACAATATGAAGAATTATGATTGGGATAATAGAATCGAAAACAATATACATAAATCCGAATAATAACCCTGCAATTGTAGGCTTTATGGCACTTTTTCCCTGATATATGTGTCCAATCCCAAAAAGTAAAGTGGAAATGGTCAGTACCAGCCAAACGGAAATCTGGGGTGACAGAAATGGAATGGCAAAGAACAGATAGCCCCGGTATTGGATCTCCTCAGAAACTCCAGCTGTAATTGCCACACAGGTCCACGTTCTTTTCTCGTTTTTAGTTACCGGTAGCAAGGCTATGATATCTTCCGGTAACTGCTTTAAAGAGTGTTGGCGGCTCTCCTTACTATACTTAAGTACAATAATCGAGTAGACATTGTACCCAAGATAAATAAAAAAGATAATTATAGATGAATAAACGATCCAATTGCTTAGAGAGGAGGAACTCAGATCAACCGGCTTGATTCCCAGATCTCTAAGTTTAAAACCACACAAAAGGGTTACAACAAGGATAAAGAGAGTAGGAGCCCAGGCCCAGATCATCGACTCTTTGTACCAGGAGACTTTGCTATTTGGTATGCGAGTGTTTTTCCTTACCAGTTTTTTCTTTTGATGGTAACCAGATATGGGGTAAACCACAGAAAAAAGAATGATTATCAAAGTAAAAAGGATGCACTGTACTACCGATACCATATTGTTGTTCTATTTGTCCGTAATATGTTAAAAATAATAGTTCATAATCTGTAGCCGATTCCGAAATTAACGCCACTGTTTATGAGTCTGTAATCTTTCCAGGGAATCAGTCCGTGATATCTCACAAATGGACCGAAAGAGAGAACTAAACTGTTTTTGAATACATATTCTACACCAAAATTTGTATATGCTCCGATTCCGTTTATATCCCTGTCCCCGCTGTTAATACCGAAAACCGGACCACCACCTACATACAGAAACTTTAAGAAGTGGTATTTAACCAAGATAGGTATGCTGGATATGTTAATATTCTCATTATAAGTTGATTGATGAACGCCAATAGGTGCCTCGGTCCTTTCAAATCTGTTTCTCACATAAGAGAATCCGGTGACAATATCCAGATTCTTATGCACCTCCATTGAGATAAGAGCTCCAAAACCATGAAACCCTTCGCCGGAATAACTCGGACCACCTACAATGTCGGTTGAGCTGTAAAGATCTGTAAACCCAAAAGAGTAGACTATGCTTATGGTTGTTTTGACCGCCGAAAGTTTACTTTGATTGGATTTATGTACCGACTGGGCAAAAGAGGGCTGTAGGCATAGCAGGAAAATGAGAGTGAATGCTAAAAGTCGTTTCATTTTGAATTCATAAAAAGCTGTTCAAATATAGAATATTTTGCCGACTAAAAATAATATGCTGCTTTTCTCATATCTTCAGGGGATTTAAATGGTTTTTCCGGATTAAGATAGCGTTCAAGAAATTTATAAATGGAGAACCGGATATCAGTGGCCTCCCTGCTGTCTATGCGATCAAATCCGTGTCCCCCGGAAGCTGCTTCAAATACCTTATATTCGAAAACTTTGTTATGCGCTTTAAGGGAGTCGATCATAAGCAGCACCTCCTCTACATATACATCATTATCAATGGTATTTGTGTGAATCAGAAGAGGTCTTGACAACTCTTTAGCATATGTTGAGGGAGATCTTCTTTTGTATTCCCCCGGATTATCCTCTATAGATTGTCCGATATGGTAGTCAGCAGTAAAATAGCCTGTATAATCCTGTCCGTGGGAAGCCAGTCTGTTTGAAAGATCACTGACAGGTACGCCGGCAAATGCACATTTGTATTTTTGTGGGTAACGTAGAATATTCATAAGGGAGATCATTCCACCGTGACTCCAGCCAATAATTCCAACGTTATTCCCATCAACAAATTTATAATTTTCTACCATGTAATCTCTGCTCACCAGTACATCTTCATTTTCCAGACCTCCATAATCGATGTTTTCATAAGTGTCTTTGCCGTAGCCGGTGCTCCCCCTGTATTCGGCAGCTACTACCACATACTCCTGTGCAATAAGCTCCCTTATTATATGTGCGTAGTAGGTAGAGAAATCGGCGTGTATACCACTGTGAGGTAGTACAATAAGAGGGTATTTTTTATTAGGGTTAACCGATTTGGGGATAAAAACATAGGTGTAGAACTGAAGAGGGTTGGACGCAAATTTATCATCCTTGTTTTTTGGTTTCCACCTTGGAGGTCCGGTAAGCCTCACCTTGTCTATAAATGCAATATCACCAACTTTCTGGTTCCAAAGGATATCGTCAATTTTTTTAATAAGAAGGTCGTATGTGTGATTATTATCTTCAATTTGCCTTTTAAGGGAGAGAACCTCCTTTTGGAGAGTAGAGTCTGTTTGAATATCTGAACAACATTTTGATTGTGCCGCTGCATCCAGGCAGAAGAGAGCGGAAAGGGCGAACGCTCCTGCAATTTTATAAATTGTTGAAATATGGTGTTGTGTTTTCATTATATTTAAGCTTGATCTATAGACCTATTCTACTGATTTAGAGGCATCGGCAAAAAAATCGGCAAAAAACAATGCTTGATATTTTAATGCATTATTCCAGTAAGAAGCCTTATGACCCCCGGGACGAGAAATAAAATCGTGTGGAATATTTCGATACAACAATTCTTGATGCAATCGTAAATTTACATCATAAAAAAAATCTTCCGTTCCACAATCAAAAATAATTTTCAAATCAGATCCCGAAAGCAAATACAATTGATTTATCACGGTATATTTTTCCCAGTTTTCAGGAAAAGTTTTCATATCACCCAATCTTTTTGCAATGTCCCAATTTAGCGGAAAAGGACGAATATCTACCCCGCCACTCATACTTCCACACGCTCCAAACACATCTTGATGTCTGAATGCAAGAAACAATGCTCCGTGACCACCCATACTCAACCCTGAAATTGCCCTTCCTCTCTTGTCTTTCATTGTTTTGAAATTTGCATCTACCCAGTTCACCAATTCTTTTGAAACATATGTTTCGTTCTTGCAAGTGGAATCCAATGGACTATCAAAATACCAACTGCTATAATTTCCATCAGGACACACAATGATAAATTGATATTTGTCAACCAACTCCTTTGTTACAGCCATATCGTTACACCAACTGCTATAATTGCCACTATACCCGTGTAAAAGATAAAGAACAGGAAAATGATTGCCATTTTGATACGAATCGGGAGTGATAATTACAGATTTAATATTTTTATGCATAGCTGTACTGAATGTTAAAACTGTATCAACTTTGAAAGCATACGACTGAATTGTAGCAAGGCAAAAACACACGAAAATAAGTTTTTGTATAGTTTTCATTTGGTGTTGATTTTTTATAGGTGAATAATTGTAGTTCTAGGGATATTCAACCTCACAATATTTTAATTTCTCTCACACATTCTATTTTATAGGTAAATGAATCGGCTCTGTACCAACCGATGTTATATTCAACGGGAACATCATTTACATCATATACAAATCTTTTTCTAATCAAGATAGGATCACCTTGATTGATTTCTAATTTTTTGGCAATAAAACTACTTGCTGATGCAGCACAAATTTCTTCTTTGGAAGTTTTTACCACTACGTTAAAGTCATTTTCGAGTATTTCATACAACGGTCTGTTAAAATCTTCGGAACCGCTAAAAGGTATTTTTGGATTAAATTCGGAGGAAAAATAGACAAACGGATAATCTTCTTTTCCACGTAACCGTTCCATTCTGAATAGTTTGCAATCAGTTTCAATGCTAAAAAACGTTTTTGCATCTTCTGATGCAACTTGTCTTTTGATGTGCAGTTCAAAATTAAAAACTTTAATATTTAAAATTTTCATTTCTTGTGAAAAGCTCAACCAATTATTGGCTTCGCTAAATATTTTTTTCTCCGCCACTTTTGTGCCAACTCCTTTTTTTCGGATAAGTAAACCCTCCGAAACTAATTTATAGATGGCTTGTCGTAACGTATTCCTTGACATTTGTAATTGTTCAGACAATATTACTTCATTGGGTAAAAATTTTCCATTTTTGTACTCTTCCCGTTCGATCAGCTCTCTTAAAAACTGCTCAGCTTGTTTATGAAGCGGAATTTGACTGTTATGGTCTATTTTAAATTTCATACTCTTTTTTTGTACAAAGAAACAATAAAAAAAGATTTCTTGAAAAGAATTGAAAAAAATTGCATTTTTTAAAAAATATCTTTTAATTTGCAGCATATATGTATAAACATATTTAAATTAAATTGAACATACAAGATTTGTCAAATGTACGATAAGAAACCAAAGATAGAATTAGAGGGCTTTGTACTTCAAGGATGGGATAAAATTATTTCTTTTATTTCAGCAAAAAACAATAACTCAACTATTTTAATAATAGACTGTTATGCAGGAATAAACGAAAATGAGTTAAAATTCAATTTCAAAAAAATTAAACACAAACTGTTTGTTGATACAAACAAATTGTTTAAAACAGAGAAAAAACTAATTTCTCTCACCGACAGATTTATGACAACAGATGTTTTGTTTGGAAATTTCACCCATTTATCGTTGATAGATTATTTTGATGCCAGAAAATTAATGGCGATAAGAGACAAAATAAGAAAAACAAAGGGTACGATTATAATAATGGGTGTGGGTGCATCACTGGTTGAAAAGGGAAATATACACATCTTTGCTGATATGCCTCGCTGGGAAATTCAGCAACGAATGAGACGCAAAGAGGTAAAAGCCATCGGAATTGATAATAGAGAAGATGCTTTTTCACTCCAATACAAGCGGGGCTATTTTAACGATTGGAAAATGATGGACAAGCACAAACGAAATGTTTATACAAAGGTGGATTTTTGGTTAGATAGCACTGAAAACAACAAACCCAAATTAATCAATCGAAATACGTTTTTTGCCGGAATGGAAAAAGCGGCTTCATCGCCATTCAGAGTAGTTCCATTTTTTGACCCCGCTCCTTGGGGCGGAAAGTGGATGATGGAAGTGTGTGATTTAGACCGTTCAAAAATAAATTTTGGATGGTGCTTTGATTGCGTTCCAGAAGAAAACAGTTTGTTGCTTAGCGTAAATAACGTGGAATTTGAAATGCCATCGGTGAATTTAGTTTATACCAAAAGTAAGGAGTTGCTTGGTGAACCGGTTGAAGCGCGATTTGGAAAGGAATTTCCTATCCGTTTTGATTTTTTGGATACAATGGACGGTGGAAATTTAAGTGTGCAAGTGCATCCTACCACTCAGTTTGCTATCGAAAATTTTGGATTAACCTACACACAAGACGAAAGTTATTACTTAATGGACGCCAAGGAAGATGCGCACGTATTTTTGGGCGTTAAAACAGGTGTAAATAATATTGAAATGCTAAACGAGCTTGAAAAAACACAGATAGAAAAAGAATACATATTTGATGTCGAAAAATATGTAAATTGTATTCCCGCCAAAAAACACGACCATTTTCTAATTCCTGCAGGCACTATTCATTGTTCAGGTAAAAATTCAATGGTACTTGAAATCAGCTCAACACCCAATATTTTCACATTCAAACTTTGGGACTGGAACCGAATGGGATTGGATGGAAAACCCAGACCGGTAAATATTACACGCGGAAAAGAGGTAATTCAATGGAATAGAAATACCGAATACGTTCACAAACAATTGGTTAATCAATTTACAATAGTTGCAGAAGGCAATGGATGGCGCGAAGAAAAAACAGGTTTGCATCCAACTGAATTTATTGAAACGCGCCGACATTGGTTTTCTACTCAGGTGAAACATCAAACAAACAACAGCGTAAATGTGCTGAATTTAGTAGAAGGTGCGTGCGTAATTGTGGAAAGTCCTTCAAATGCTTTTCTTCCCTTTATTTTACATTATGCCGAAACTTTTATAGTACCTGCTGCCGTGGAAGAATACACCATTCGTCCATACGGCGAAAGTGAAGGAAAAGAATGTGCCACCATTAAAGCATATATAAAATTTTAAGTAAAAAAACTATGAAAACAATTGAAAATTCTACATCGAGCTGGCAATCTATTATTGCTGCATTTTTTGGTTTTTTTATAATGGGTTTTGTTGATGTGGTAGGCATTGCAACCAATTACATCAAGAGTGATTTTTCTTTGTCAAGCACAATGGCAAATTTGATACCGATGATGGTATTTTTGTGGTTTGCAATTTTTTCCATTCCTACTGGAATATTAATGGGGCGTATCGGTAGAAAAAAAACGGTTATCATTTCATTGTCAATTAGTACTTTAGCAATGATTATCCCCTATTTTTCCTATACGTTTGCTGTTATTTTGGTGGCATTTGCATTATTAGGTATTAGCAATACGATTTTGCAAGTGTCGCTCAATCCGTTAGTGGCAGCGATGTTTGACAAACGAAAAACGGCGAGTATGCTTACTACCGGACAGTTCGTGAAAGCAATATCTTCGTTTTTGGGTCCAATTATAGCCGGTTTTGCTGCAAATTATTTTGGCGACTGGAAATATATTTTTGTCATTTTCAGTGTTGCTTCATTATTATCAGTAATCTTATTATTGATTTCTAAAATTCACGAAACGGGGTTCGAAAATGCACCTTCAACCTTTAAGGGAGTATTAAGTTTGCTAAAAAACAACTACATATTGTCTTGTTTTTTGTGCATACTGCTGATTGTAGGCGTTGATGTAGGGATGAATACTTCAGTTCCTGAATTAATAATGAAACGTACCGGTTTAGAATTAAGTAAAGCTGGTTTAGGCACAAGCGTTTATTTTGCAGCACGTACATTGGGGTCGTTTTTGGGTGCTATTATTTTACTCAAAGTAATGCCAATCAAGTATTTAAAACTATCATTATATGTGGCAATAGCAACATTTATCGTATTGCTTTTTGCCAATAATTTATGGCTGCTTTTGGTTGCAGTGTTTATTGTTGGCTTTGCGTGTTCCAATGTTTTTTCCATCATTTTTTCATTTGCATTACAACAAAATCCAACCCGCTCAAACGAAATATCGGCGTTGATGATAATGGGAGTTTCGGGTGGAGCTATTATTTTACCTCTACAAGGTATTGTAAGTGACCAAATTAACTTTCTTGCTGCATTATTTATTTTATTGATTTGTCTTATTCTAATTTTATTTTTCACCAGAAAACTGAAAGAAAATGTATAACTCCGATTCACGTATAGTATTAACATTAGATGCCGGAGGAACAAATTTTGTTTTTTCAGCCATTCAGGGAAACAAAGAAATTGTAACTCCACTCACACTTGCTTCCAATGTCGACAATTTGGATCAATGTCTGAAAACAATTGTTTTCGGTTTTGAACAAGTGAAACAGCAATTGAACAAACCTCCTGTTGCAATTAGTTTTGCATTTCCCGGACCTGCTGATTATGAACACGGCATTATTGGCGATTTACCCAATTTCCCTTCATTTAGAGGAGGTGTAGCATTGGGTCCATTTTTGAAAAAAAAATTTGGAATTCCCATTTATATCAATAACGATGGACATTTATTTGCGTATGGCGAAGCATTAGCAGGTGCATTACCGCAATTGAACAAAGAATTAGCCGCATCAGGGAGCAAAAAAAAATATCGAAATTAATTGGGCGTTACATTGGGAACCGGTTTTGGAGGTGGCGTGGTGATTGATAACGTGTTGCTGCTTGGCGATAATTTTTGTGGTGGATGTGTTTGGTTATCAGCCAATAAGTTAAACAATGATTTATTGGCTGAAACCAATGTAAGTATCCGTGCCGTAAAGCAAAAATACAATGAATATGCCGGAATGAAAGTGGATTTAACGCCGAAAGATATTTTTGACATTGCAGAAGGTACGTTGGAAGGTAATCGGAAAGCTGCCGTAAAAAGTTTTGAGGAATTGGGTAAAGTTGCCGGTTTTACTATTGCCGAGTCATTAAATATTGTAGATGGAATTGTGGTAATTGGTGGTGGCATTTCAAAAGCATATAAATATTTTTTACCCAGTATGCTTGCCGAAATGAAAGGTAGTCGGAAAGCAATTAATGGAGATGTTTTTCCCCGTCTGCAAATAAAACCTTACAACCTGATGGATGAAAATGAAAAAATACAATTTTTGCAAGACGAAACCAACGATGTGCTGATACACGGAACAACCAACTATGTAAAATACAACGTTGCTAAAAAAACAGGTGTTTTGATTAGCAGTTTAGGCACAAGCAAAGCCGTATCGTTAGGAGCATATAATTTTGCCTTAAATCAGTTAGATTGATTCAATCCTTTAAATAAATCTATATATAAAATGAAAATAACTTTAAATTTTGCAGAATGAAAAACTCAAATTGTCTTAAAACTTGCATTTTCAGATTAAAACACATTTTTAGTCAACGAAAATGGCTTCTATTTGCTTTCATTTATTTATTTGCAATAAATATTCCTGCGCCAGTAAATGCACAGCAAAGTGCATATCAAGTAAATGGAAAAATAATGGATATTAACAACCAACCGATTATTGGTGCTTCGGTACAAGAAGTGGGTACTTCTCATGGTACGGTAACCGACATAGATGGAAATTTTTCATTAAACGTTTCGTCGAGCGGAAAATTGCAAATTTCATACATTGGATTTGAACCACAAACCATTACCATTAATGGGCAAAACAACCTTTCCATAACACTTGTTGAAAGTGCAAAAGTATTAGACGAGTTAGTGGTTATCGGATATGGAACCGTCAGGAAAAGTGATTTGACCGGATCGGTGAGCCAAGTCAATGCAAACGATGTGAAAACAGCGCAAGCCACAACCATTGATCAGGCATTGCAAGGCAAAGCTGCCGGAGTGCAAATCACTCAAATGTCTGGTAAACCCGGTGCCGAAACATCTATTCGCATCAGAGGCACAAGTTCTATTAGTGCCGGTAACGAACCATTGTACGTTGTGGATGGAATCCTTATCAGTAGCGATGGTGGTGATTTAAGCGTTGGTGGCACACGCGGTCCACGCATCAGCCCTTTATCATCAATCAACCCCAATGATATTGAAAGCATTGAAATACTGAAAGATGCCTCTTCTACAGCAATGTATGGTTCACGCGGTACAAACGGCGTAATTCTAATTACCACCAAACACGGAAAAGCTGGTAAAACATTGGTTACGTTGGACGTAACTTATGGAATTCAACAAGTGTCTGAAAAAATAAACTTGCTAAACGCAGCCCAATTTGCCAATTTGGTGAATGATGCAAAACTGAATGCGAATTTAACTCCCGTGTACGTTAACCCTAAAAATTTAGGCGTTGGAACCAATTGGCAAAATGAAATTCTACGCTCAGCTCCGGTTGAAAATTATCAAGTAAATGTTGCAGGAGGAAGTGAAAAGGTAAAATATTCGTTGACAGGATCTTTTTTTGACCAAGATGGTATTATCATTAACACAAACTTTAAACGATACTCATTCCGTTCCAATATTGATGTAAATGTTACTGATAAGTTGACTATCGGAAACTCACTCACATACTCTTTTATCAATACTTCCGGAGTTTTGACCAATGCCGGACAAATTATACCGGGTGTAGTTTCATCGGCTTTACTTTTCAATCCGATTTTACCCGTTTACAACAGCGACATAGAAGGTGGATATACCTTTGAGAACGACAGAGGCAAGATTTTAGGCAATCCTGTTGCCGAAGCCAACGAATACAATTCCATTACCAAACTGTCAAGAACGATGGGAAATATCTATGTTAAATATAAAATTATCCCTTCACTTGAATTCAAAACATCATTTAGCATCGATGGTTTTAATAATGAAGAAAGCAGCTACGGACCAAGTTTTTTGAAAAGAGCACAGGCAAGTAACGGTGAGGCTTCGTTGGGAAAAACAAATGGAATGACATGGCTTTTGGAAAATACACTGACGTTTAACAAAAAATTTAACGAAATTCACCGAATCGATGCTGTTGCAGGATACACTATGCAGCAATTCAACAACGAAAAACTGTTTGTCTATGCCTTTGATTTTCCTGATGACAGAACCGGTTATCACAACATTGCCACCGCTTTGAAACCTCAAAAACCGTTTAACTCCGAATCGGAATGGAGTATGATTTCTTATTTGGGACGAGTAAATTATTCGCTTTACAATAAATATTTATTCACACTTACAGGTAGATTAGATGGCTCATCTAAGTTTGCAAAAGATAAAAAATATGGATTTTTCCCTTCGGCAGCATTTGCTTGGCGAATTTCGCAAGAAAATTTCCTGAAAGATATTAAATCCATTGATGACTGGAAATTGCGTTTAAGTTATGGAGTGTTAGGAAATCAAGCCATTCCACCCTACGGCTCATTGGCATTGATTGGTCCGTTTGGAGAAGGTTCGTTTAACAGTAGTGCCGGAGGTGAAATTTACACTGGACAGGAACCACAATCGTATGTAAATAGAGATCTGAAATGGGAAACTACCTATCAATTTGATTTAGGAATGGATTTAATGCTCTTCCAAAATCGGGTTGGAATAACGCTGGATTATTATAAAAAGAAAACAAACGATTTGTTACTCTCTACCCCAATTCCATTGACTTCTGGATTTAATTCCACATTATTGAACATCGGAAATATTGAAAATCATGGATTTGAATTGAATTTGCATACCGTAAACATCAAAAATGTTTTTGAATGGATTTCTGATTTTAACATCTCTACCAATAAAAACAAAATCACCAATCTGAACAGCAATACCGACATAATTCTTCAGGGAGCGTTGTTGTTACGTGAAGGCGAATCTATCGGAACATTTTATGGTTATAAATTTGAAGGAATTTTCCAAACCGATATCGAAGCATCAACCAGTGCCGTACTCATCGGCCAGGAACCTACCGCAACCAATCCGGGCTCCAGAGCAAAAGCAGGCGATAGAAAATATAAAGATGTGAAAGTTGATGGAAAAATTGATGTAAACGACCGCGTAATTCTTGGAAATGCAAATCCCAAATTTACGTATGGATTTACCAATAATTTCAAATACAAAAACGTGGAGTTAAATGTTTTCATACAAGGTTCTTACGGCAACAAATTAGCAAATTTCAACAATTATGATTTGCTCAATTTTACGGGACAAAACAACATTTTAGCCAAAGCCGGATTAAACAGATGGACACCTGAAAATAAAAGCAATAAATATCCACGTGCATTAGCAGCCGGTAGTCTTGATCAAGGCATTTTTTCATCTGACATAGTAGAAGATGCATCTTATCTTCGGATTAAAAGCGTAACACTAAGTTATAATTTGCCTGCTTCCGTTTTAAAAGCCACCAAACTGAGCAATGCCAAAGTATTTGTTACCGGTTCTAATTTACTGACGTTGACAGAATATACCGGTTACGACCCCGAAGCAAACACATATGGTCAAAGCACCACCTTAGTTGGTATTGATATGGGAGGTTATCCACAGTCAAAATCCGTTCTGTTCGGATTAAACATTGTATTCTAATAAAACATAAAAGTCAATAAATAAATATATGAAAAACACAATATTCAAGATTTTATTAATCAGCGTATTATTGGGCTTATTCGGTTGCAATAGTTTTCTTGATGAAGATCCTAAAAATTTGGTTACAATAGAAAATTATTATAAAACAGAACAAGATGCTGTTTCAGCCGTAAATTCAGTTTATGCTTATTTAAACTCGTACAGTGCAGGTTCCACTGCAGGAGTTTATCACAGTACATTTTGGGTTACTGCCGGATTGGTTTCCGATGAAATGTTAAACAACCAAATAGGCG
>JBAYMP010000037.1:0-22422 GCA_041663505.1 Bacteroidales bacterium
GTGCCCAGAACAAGACTCGAACTTGCACACCGGAACCGGCACTACCCCCTCAAAGTAGCGTGTCTACCAATTTCACCATCTGGGCGTGGTAGTGCAAAGATAGTACGAATTTTGACAGATTGAAATAGTTTACAAAAAATTTGTAACTTCGCAAAAACATAAAAAAACAATTTATGAACGACAATTTCAAAAAGCAGATTTCCAACATTGAGGATCTTGTTGAAATTAGCGGAATTTTAAGTAAAAGTACAGAATTACACGCCGATATATCAAAATATATAAAGAATCCCTTTGATCTTCAATTTTCTAAAGATGGTCAAAAGGTGCGGATAAACTTCAGTAAGAAGGGAGATACTATCTATCTTTTAGGCGAATACAAAGAGGGAGAAGATGATAACAGCTCCGCTATTGAAATTCTTTACGATGCTATTGAAAACAATTTGGTTACAAGTGCACACTCTATTCTCAAATCGGGACTTTTTTGCGGTTTAATCGAGGCTTGTGCCATTAAAAAATTGGGGTTCGATATCACTGGTGATGCTGAGATGAGTGATAAAGAGTTTCTGTTCAATGACAATAATGCCTCAATTCTTATAAGTGTAAGTTCGGAAAAAGAGGGAAAACTGGTAGACTTTATCTTTAATAACGGCATAAAACTTACGTTACTCGGCCACGTAACAAAGGGGGAGATGAGGTTGGATGATCTCTCGTTCGGATATATAGAGGACTTTTTGGGCTAATGGATAAGATCCTTAACAAAGATCGGGCTGTAATATCCTCTATGTTCAATAGTATAGCAGGAAAGTATGATCTTTTGAACCACCTTCTTTCTTTGGGAATTGACAAAATATGGAGAAGAAAACTGGTAAAATTTGTAAAATCAAAAAGACCCGGCATCGTTTTGGATTTAGCCTGTGGTACCGGAGATCTGACAATAGCCTTATATAAGGCGGGGTTAAAGGTAATCGGGATGGATATAGCAGAGGGGATGATTGATGTTGCTAAGGCAAAGTGCAGTAATTTTCCTGCAGAAGACAAACTCAAACCTGAATATCTGTTAGCCCCGGCTGAGTTGATTCCGCTTGAGGACAAAAGTGTAGATGCAGTAACAATAGCTTTCGGTATCCGTAACTTTGAGAATAGAAATCAATCTTTCAAAGAGATAAAGAGAGTTTTAAAAAGTAATGGTTATCTTGCTATACTAGAGTTTGCCACACCTAAAAATCTCCTTTGGAAGGGTATGTTTAATATCTATTTTTTTTACATATTACCTCTTATTGGAAAGATTATTTCAAAAGATTCCAGTGCCTACAGCTATTTACCAGAATCGGTAATGAGCTTTCCCAAATATGATCAGTTCTGCAAAGAATTGGTTGAGAGTGGATTTACCGATGTAAGATATAAATCTTTAACCGGAGGTGTAGCATTACTCTACACAGCCAGAAGAGCCGACAACTAAAGTATTATTCGCTTTTATACAGAATTGCATAATGACTTACGATAAGATCATATCAATGAGTATCTATCTTGTTTATTACGTGTTGGCAATAATTGCCTCTGCAAGAGTTATATACAAAAAACTCGATCCTATAAAATCTTTCTCCTGGATTGTCGTAATACTTCTTCTCCCTTATATTGGTCTTATTCTCTATCTTCTTTTTGGACAAAATTATCGCAAGACAAAAATCTATAACCGGAAAGGGGTTCACGATGAGAGGTATCGAAGACTTGTGAGCTACCAGCAGATGAAGCTCTTTGACTTGCATCCGGAATTTGTTCCGCAAGAGTTGCACCAATTCAGAAAACTTATCTATCTCAATATCAGAGGTAATAAAAGCATTGTAGGGCTTAATACAAATATTGAAATCTATTTTTCCGGCAAATCGGCCCTTGACGCAATGTACCAGAGCATAAGCGAGGCTCGTCAGCATATTCACCTGCAATCATACATAATAGTAGATGACCATGTTGGCAATATGTTCAAGGACCTGCTCATAGAAAAGGCCAGGAAGGGAGTTGAAGTAAGAGTAATGTATGACGATGTCGGTTGCTGGAACCTGAAAAAAAGTTATACTGAGGAGTTGAAATCTGCAGGTATAGAGGTGTTGAAGTTTGCCCCAGTCAGGTTTATATCTCCCACTTCCAAAATCAATTATCGCAATCATAGAAAAATTCTTGTAGTGGATGGAGTTGTTGGATTTATTGGGGGAGTTAATATCGCGGACAGATATTATGACGGAGGTTCGTTTGAGGAGTGGAGAGATACACACATAAAGATTATAGGTGAATCAGTAGCAGCACTTCAATCCAGTTTTTTATTAGACAGATACTTTATCATTAATCGTCAGTTTAAGAGAAAAAGGAAGTATTTCCCATCCATAAATTCGTCGAATATTAAGGTCGAAGGAGAGGATTACCATTTTTACTCACAAATTATCACATCTGGGCCGGACAGTGACTGGGCAAGTATAATGCAGTGTTATTTTGCCGCCATCACAAAAGCAAAAAGTCATATTTACCTGACAACTCCATATTTTACACCTAATGAATCTCTTTTGAATGCATTAAAAATTGCCTCTTTGGGTGGCGTTAACGTCTCACTTATGCTGCCGGAGAAGGGCGATACAATTGTTGCATATTGGAGTACTATGTCTTACGCAACAGAACTATTGGAAGCCGGAGTAAAAGTTTACCTCTTCAGTAAAGGGTTCAACCACTCAAAAATGATAAGCATAGATGGTGAATTCTGTATCGTAGGCTCTGCCAATTTCGACAACAGATCTTTGGAGCATAATTTTGAAATTACCAGCATTATTTACAACGGAGAAATCACTCAACAGATAGACCGGCAGTTCATAAAAGATACCGAACGATGTAAGTCTCTTGCCAGCTCCAAATGGGCAAAAAGAAGTGTTGGAAATCAGATGAAAGAGGCACTTGCCAGGCTCTTGGGCCCTCTTTTGTAGCTTATGGAGAAGATGATTAATTATAAGTATTCTTTCATTGCATTTGTGTTGTTGCTTTTTGCTCCTGGTTTTACCTATGCACAGCAAACGCCGCTGAGAACAAAACAGATATATAAAACAACATATGTTGCTGCTCCTTTCATTTTCTCCGGAATTGTCCTGTATAGCCCCGGAAAGAGGTTTCAAGATTTGAGGGATGAGTTTACACCTCACTTATCGGGAAATTTTGATGATTATTTTCAATATTCCTCAACCTTAATGTTATACGGAATAAAGATTGGTGGTGTTAAAGGAGGAAGCTCCTGGGGAAGATTTCTGACTACACATGCACTCTCTGCAGTTACTATGGCTGCTTTGGTAAAAGGAATAAAGTATGCAGTTAAGGAGCCAAGACCAGATGGCAAAAGAGATGACGGTTTTCCAAGTGGACATACGGCACTTGCATTTATGAGTGCAAATATGGTTCACCATGAGTACGGCCTTACCAAAAGCCCATGGTATAGTATTGGAGCCTATTCCCTTGCAACAGCGACGGCAATTTCAAGAGTGATGAACAACAAACATTATCTGCACGATGCATTGCTTGGAGCAGGAATTGGGATACTATCCACAGAACTTGGTTATCTCTTCTCTGACCTCATCTTCAAAGAGAGAGGAGTTCTTATGGGAAACAGAGATTTCGGGACTTTTGACATAGAGAGACCTACCTCATACATTGGTATGACCATTGGCTTCAACAAACTTCTGAACACCATATCCATAACTTCAAGTGTTAAACTCAGAAGCTCCTGGGGTTCCACATCCGGAGTAGAAGGTGCCTACTATTTCAACAAAAATTGGGGTTTAGGTGCAAATGCAGCTGTGTACACAGCCAAAACAAGTATAGTCAGAGGCAATTTTAATATCACAGGTCCTCCCCTTACATGGTACAACATTGGCGCCGGACCTCACTACTCTGCACCTGTCACAAGCAGTTGCAGAGTCGGAGGAAAACTGATTGCCAATTATTCAGGACTATTGGAAAGGAGTTTTAACGATTATACAATTTCGTCATCAAAAGGCTTTAATCTTACCGCAGGTCTGTTCGCAGACAGATATATTACTCAAGGTATGGTCATTAAGCTATATACAAATCTGGAAAAGACATTTTTTAGAGACAGCAGGTTTGATCTTTTCAATGTTGTTATGGGAGCTTCAGTAAATCTCGATTTAGGAATTCTGCGTAAAAATTAGCAACTCATCTCACCCGCATTTTTCATCGCTGAAAGCAGGTTGTAAGCCCCTTTAACAACAACTCTGGCAGTTTTTACATCCAACCCGTCTGGTAATTCAATCTCTGAATAGCCGCCGTCTGTGACACCTTTATGTACCTCCACCATACGGTATTCTGTAAAAGGTTTACCGTTTTCCATTTTGTCTTTCTCAAAAACAAAGATATAATCCTTGTCGTCGAAACTTACAATTGCATCCGAGGGCAAAGCTGTTACTTTATTAGTAGACGCTTCAATAATTGCGCTCACATACATGCCAGGCAATATATTTTCGCAAAAACCTGAAACTCTTGCATATACCTTGTATGTCTTGTCATCGTTAATAATTTTCCCCGTTTGGTATATGATAGCCTGGTGCTGTTCAGTTTCGTTGTTAATCAAAAAGTGAATTTTCTGTCCGTTGGATACTTTATTGGCATCTTTTTCAAACAATGTGAGTTCAAGGAGGAGATTGTCTCTGTTCACAATTTCAAATAAAACATCGGACGCGGAAACAGATTTGCCAATATTGGCATTTACCGTTTTAACATAACCGGAAATAGGAGAAACCAAGGCAACCGAACGGCTGATATTGTCTTCATCAAGTTTTTCGGGATTGATGCCGACAAGTGCAAGTTTTTGTTTAAGAGCGTTCACCTGTGCTTTTAAACTTTTGTAATCCGATGTAACCTGTTGCATGTTTTTTTTCGAAACAACTTCATTATTGTAAAGTTCATTCTGCCGTTCATATTCTGCTTTGGCATATTCGAGCTTGTTTTTGGCATCTAAATAACTTTGTTGAATATCCACAAAGTCCTGATTTTCCATAATTGCCAGCACCTGGCCTTTGCTTACAGAATTGCCCGGCATAAGAGAGGTGCTCTTTACAAAACCGCCCATGGGCATACAAACCATTGCGAGATTTTGAGGGGGTGCAACGACCATACCACTTGTTTTTAGTATACCGCTCAGTGGTCGCATTTCAATTGCACCGGTTTCTATATTGGCAAGTTTTATCTGGTCGCCACGCAATTCGACAATATCTTCTGCGAGTATTTCTGTTTCTTTGACTTCTGCCTTTTTCCCTCCGTTGCATGACACCAGGGAGAGAAAAAGGGTTGAAATGACTGCCATTATTAATAAGCTATATTTTGACATAAAATTACTGTTTTAAAAAATTTTACCTGTTATAAGGTCAATTGAAATGATGGTTTGGTTGTATTGATTAAGTGCATCTAAGTAATTTTGTTTAATACTTAATGCTCTGCTTATGTTCTGGACAAAATCCAGATAATCCATAGATCCAGCTTCGTAACTTTTAGAGGCATATTTGATAATTAATTCTGCCTCGGGAACAGCCTGCTTTTCGTAAAACTCCAAACTGCTATTGTATTTATAATACTCATCCAATAATGAGCGGTAACTATCAGAAAGTGACTTTGAATAATATTCAGAATCTGTTTGAGCAGCTTGTTCTTTTATTCTGGCAGCTTTTGTTCTGGAAGTATAGGGAACAAACCAAAGCGGAATGGCAATACCTGCCTGGATACCAGTAAAACGGTCTCCTGTACCGAAAGTACGCGGATTTCCATTAACCTCCTGGGTACCCCGAACGGTCTGGCTAAAATAACCTATGCTAAACTCCGGCATCATACGACTGCGCTCCAATTTCTTTTCGAAATCAGATATTACAACCTGCTGCTGAATATATCCCATAGAGGGGTTTATAGCCAATACAGAGCTGTCTGCTGTTTGTAAAAACTCTGCACGGTGTAGTACGGTATCGGCAAAACGAAATTCCGATTTGGCATTTAAAAGCGTTTGCAACTTTCTGGTAATAATAGCTATGTCGGTTTTAATCTGTTGCAACTGGTTTTTTGCCTCAAGACTTTGTGAACGCGCAGTAATCATTTCCAGATTGTTTGTCTCCCCTGTTTTCACCCTTAATGTGGCTGCTCTGTGAAAGCCGGAATATAAACTATCCTGGTAAACCAATAGTTTTTCTTTTGAATGCAGGTAAACCAGCTGCCAATACACCTGTTTTACCTGAGTAGCAATCTCCAACTGAGAAGTCTTCAACTGCCATTCGCTGCTTTTCACATTCGCATTTGCCAGTCTGCTCTGGTTTATGTAAACCGTAGGAAAAGCGATGGACTGCGAAATGGTAAAACTATTGTCCTTTGTAAATGAGTTAAACTGACCATATTCTCCATCAATTGATGTTTTCGGAATATCCCACGATGCACCCTTCAGGGCTTTTTGAACATCCAGACTATAAGCAGACGAACGAATCGCCAAGTTACTGTCCAGTGCCATCTGAACTGCCTGTTTCAAACCGATGGTTTTTATTTGCTGGGCACTCAGGGTGGTAAACAACGAAGAGCCTATGAAGAACAGTAATAATGTCGCCAGGTTCTTTACGGATTTTCTTTTAAATAACGAACTGAATCTATGTGTGGAAAAGAAAACATAAAAGACCGGCAGAACAACTAAAGTCAGAATTGTAGCTGTTATAAGACCCCCGATAACCACCGTTGCCAGAGGTCTTTGAACCTCAGCACCTGCAGAAGTGGATAAAGCCATTGGAAGAAATCCGAGTGAGGCTACGGAAGCTGTTACAATTACAGGACGCAGGCGAGTATGCAAGCCTTTCAATACCCGTTCGGTTATATCCGTGACTCCCTCCTTTTCCAGACGGTTGAATTCTGCAATGAGCACAATGCCATTAAGCACAGCCACACCGAACAAGGCAATAAAGCCGACACCGGCAGAAATTGAAAAGTTCATACCCCTCAACCACAGTGCAAATACACCGCCGATTGCCGCCATTGGTACTGCAGAAAAGATTAACAACGACTGTTTTACCGATTTGAATGTGAAATACAGCAATATAAAAATGAGAAGTAAAGCCACCGGCACGGCAATAGACAGCCTTGCCTTGGCAGCTTCCAGGTTTTGAAATTGTCCTCCATATGAAACATAATAACCTGTCGGCATTTTTACCTGTTTTTCTATTAGCTGGGTTACTTGCTGAATAACACTTTGAACATCCCTGTTACGGACATTAAAACCAATTGTTATGCGTCGTTTGGTGTTCTCTCTGGAAACCTGGGCCGGACCCGATTTTATTTGAATATCGGCAACCTGGTCGAAAGAGATCTGTCCACCATTGGGCAGAGATACCGAAAGGTTTCTGACATCATCTATGCTTTGCCTGTAGTCCTTGTCCAACCGGACTACCAAACCAAAGCGTTTTTCCTGATCATAAACAACTCCTGCCTGACTTCCTGCAAAGGCAGTCCTGAGTACAAGGTTCATATCCTCTACAGAAAGACCATATTGAGCCAACCGATCGCGGTTATACTCTACCTGCACCTGGGCCAGTCCTGTAACCTTTTCAACATTAATATCTTCTACACCATCAATGCTCTGAATGATCTTATCTACCTCTTCCGCTTTTTCGGACAGGATGTTCAAGTCGTCTCCAAATATTTTTATGGCTATATCCTGCCTCGAACCAGAAAGCAATTCGTTGAAGCGCATTTGAATAGGTTGTTGGAACTCAAATTTGACGCCAGCTAATACCAGCAGCTTCTCTTCCATTTTGGCGACTAACTCTTCACGGGTTTTTGCACTTGTCCACTCCTTTTTATCTTTGAGGGTAATGATATAATCACCAGTCTCCATTGGTGTCGGATCAGTAGGTATTTCACCGGCACCTATTTTACAGGCAACATGTTTTATTTCCGGAAAATTGTCAAGAAGTATTTTGTTGGCTTTTTCTACAATTTCAATGGTGTTTGAGAGCGAGCCGCCTTGTAACGTAATTACTCCTGCAGCAAGGTCTCCCTCTTCCAACTGTGGAATAAATTCACCTCCCAAACGGTTAAAGACAACCAAACTGAAAAAGAACAATACAATTACAGAGGCAGATACAAGCAACTTGCGCCTGAGAGCAAAGGCAATAACAGGGTTAAAGACTTTGTGAAACCAATCCATCAGTTTGTCTGAAATATTACGTTTGTGTTCGGTCTTTTTGCTCAGGAACAAAGCCGAGATCATTGGCACATAGGTAAGAGAAAGAACTGCTGCCCCCAACAATGCAAAGGTTACAACCTGGGCCATAGGCCGGAACATCTTACCCTCTATTCCCACCAAAGCAATGATAGGCAAATAGACAATCATAATAATGATTTGTCCGAAAGTGGCCGAATTCATCATGCGTTTGGCAGATTCAAACACATTTTCGTCCATTTGTTGCTGAGAGAGCTTTGTAATACCCAGATTATGACTCTTACTGGCAGATATTCTATGCACAACACTTTCTACAATTATAACCGCACCATCCACAATCAAACCGAAGTCGATAGCTCCCAGACTCATCAGGTTACCGGATACGCCAAAAAGATTCATCATGGAAATTGCAAAAAGCATAGACAACGGTATTACCGAAGCCACAATAAGCCCAGCCCTCATGTTACCAAGCAACAGCACCAGAATAAATATCACTATCAAGGCTCCCTCCAAAAGGTTTTTGGAAACTGTCCCGATGGCACGCCCCACGAGTTCCGAACGGTTCAGGAATGGTTCAATTTTAACCCCGCCGGGCAATGATTTTTGAATGGACTGTATACGTGTTTCAACGTTTTCAATGACCTTATGAGCGTTTGCCCCTTTGAGCATCATAACCACACCGCCGACAGCTTCCGTAGTATCTACTACAAAAGCGCCGTAGCGAGTTGCGCTGCCATATTGAACAGTTGCCACATCCCTTATTAAAACCGGAATACCGGAAGGAGTGTTTTTTACAGCAATCTTTTCAATATCCTCAATATCTTTAACCAGACCTATACCCCGGATAAAATAAGCAGTCGGATTCTTGTCTATATATGCACTTCCTGTATTTTCGTTGTTACGCTCAAGAGCATTAAAAATATCCGTCAAGGTCAGATTCATCCCCCTTAGTTTTTCCGGGTTAATGGCAACTTCATACTGTTTAACGAATCCTCCGTAACTATTAATCTCTGCCACTCCCGGAGTGCCAAGCATTTCACGGCGAACCACCCAATCCTGCAAGGTACGCAGTTCCATTGGGGTATATTTGCTTTCCAGCCCTTTATCAACTGCCAGACGATACTGGTATATCTCTCCCAAACCGGTAGAAATCGGCGCAAGTTCGATTTTTGCAAGACCGTCAGGTATTGCCTCTTCGGCCTCTTTGAGTCGTTCGCTCAATTGTTGTCTCGCCCAGTATATGTCAACCCCGTCTTTAAAAACGACAGTTACAACAGACAAACCTAAGCGGGAAATGGAGCGAAGCTCAATAATGTCGGAAATATTGGCTACAGCCACCTCTATGGGTGCTGTTATGAAACTTTCCACCTCCTGTACTGCTAACGAAGGGGCAAGCGAAATAACCTGCACCTGGTTATTGGTGGTGTCGGGGATGGCATCTACAGGCAATCTGGTCAAGGAAAATATTCCCCAACCTACCAATGCAGCTACAAACAACCCGACAATAAATTTATTTTTTATAGAAAAACGAATGATTTTTTCAACCATAATATAATTTCTTTAGTTATTCTCATAATGACAAAATAGGGGAATTAAACTAAAGACGGAGGAGCCCTTAACGATGAAATTTTAAGCAAATCAGAGGTTTCCGGAGATTCATTGAACTCCCGGAACCTGAAACTCTTTGCTAGCAAGCAAGTTAATGTAGATTCGCCAGCTTTAAAAGGAAGAAAATCGAAAGATGAAAAGTCAAGGTAATGAAATACCGCATGAAACTCCAGTAAAGGTGTATGCTTATTATCAGTCAGAATATTCAAAGCATGGCAACAATGATGATGTTCAGAATGTTTATCATATGCTGAAGTATCAAAATTGTGGTCATGAGGTATCAGCATATGAGCAATGATTATCAAACCTGCAAGTCCTAAAGATAAAACCGCTGTATTTTTAAAAATCTTGCTCATTCTTTAAATCATTTTTCAAAAAATATTTGCAAATTTAAACAGAAAATTGTTTAGAACAATCATGTTTTGCACAAAAAACATGAACTTTATGATTCTTTGCGAATTAATATATAATTTCTATTTTTGTGAAGATCATAACTAATAGCTATGCTTATTAAAATTGTAGGGATATTGAAATGGATTGGGCTGGCTACAAATTTTATGAAGAGAAATTTAGAAATTGCCCAGGTTATGTAAATAAAACATACAATTCAACATTTTCCCCCACATTAATGTTATCAATAATATCTAAATCAGAAACTTTAGGATGTCTATATACAATAATGCCAACTCAATAATTAATAATTATGAAAAAAATATCTATATTTATTATTACACTTCTTTGTATGTCGAATGTATATTCGCAGGTCAAAGAGATTGATACACTTGGGTTCAAAGTTATAATTCAAAATACCAAAATTGAATTGAGTACCAAACCTGACTATGTTTCTGACATGAGCAAATTCGTTTATACAAGTATTATGTATTATTATTTTACGGCTGAAGATAAAATTAACCTTAAATTAATAAATAGTCTGGTTAAAAAATATTACTCAAATGAGTATTATCAATATGTTGATAATCAGGTCAAATCTTCAATGTTTACTATATTGGTTATTTTTGATAATTCTCTAAAATTAAGACAATTGAAGTTTGTAAAACCAAACAGGGGTAAAATAATGAGTTCACAAGAGTTGATTAATGCTTTTGTTGACGAAAGATTTTTAAAGATGTATTCAGAAATGCAAAGGGAACTAAAGGTTCCAACCTCGGTTTACAATAAACTGGACCCTGATGATTTTAATTGTTATCACCTATTTCTAATACCAATTCATCACAGCACATTTAAATAACTATAAATTATCATTTTACTAAATATGAAAAGTAAATTTTCTTTAGGATTCATAATAATACTCCTAACTTTCATTGGAGATTAAAAATTGTAGAACTAAATCAATTATTACTTACTCAGCAAAGTAAGCGACAAGCATTTATGACGTGTTCAAGCAGGAGGCGGCATTAATGCCGTCGAGTGCAGACGATACAATTCCTCCTGCATAACCTGCTCCCTCACCGCAAGGGTAAAGATTCTTCAATAACAGATGTTCTAACGTTTGAGAATCTCTTGGAATTCTTACCGGAGAGGATGTACGCGACTCAACTGCAAGCATCAAAGCGTCGGAAGTAAGGTATCCGTGCATTTTTTTATCAAAAACCAGTATAGCCTGTTTTAGACGGCTGGTAATAAACTTGGGCAGAATTTCATCCAAGGGTGCAGAGGTTGTCCCCGGAATATATGAAGATTGCGGCAGGTCTGCAGATACTCTTCCCTTAAGAAAATCTGTCATTCTTTGTGCAGGAGCAACTATGTTTCCTCCACCAAAATCAAACGCAGCTCTCTCCATAGCACTTTGAAATTCCAATTGAGCCAACAGGCCGAATCTTTTGTATTCAGGAATATCACCAGGCTCAACAGAAACCACAATACCTGCATTCGCCCACTTGGAACTTCTCTGGGAGTTTGACATTCCGTTTAAAACCAGTTCTCCTTGAAGAGTAGATGCCGGAACCAGAACTCCTCCCGGACACATGCAAAACGAGAAAACTCCCCTGTTCTCAATCTGTGAAACAAGATTGTATTCTGCTGTAGGCATATAGGGCTGATACTTTCCATGGTACTGAATCCGGTTTATCAACGACTGAGGATGCTCTACTCTCACCCCCATGGCAAAGCCTTTAGCCTCAACCGGCCATCCCCTGTCTGCAAATAATCTGTAAATGTCACGGGCAGAATGACCAGTAGCAAGTATAATTGCCTTACCTCTGTATTCCTTACCATTACTGCATTTTACACCGGTTACGGTTTCACCGTTCAGAATCAGATCCACCACCTTTGTTTCGAAATGATACTCTCCCCCGTGTTCGATAATATGAACTCTAATGTTTTCTATGATTCTCGGCAAATTATCGGAACCTATATGCGGGTGGGCATCAATCATTATCTGCGGGTCTGCACCAAAGGTGACAAACTGGCTCAATACCTCGTATATATCCCCTCTTTTGCTTGATCTCGTATATAATTTCCCATCGGAAAATGTGCCTGCTCCACCCTCTCCAAAACAGTAATTTGAATCGGGATTTACTATCTGCTCTCTATTAAGTTTTGCAAGATCAAATTTCCTCTCATGCACATTCTTCCCTCTCTCCAGGATAATCGGTTTAAAACCTCTTTCAATAAGCTTCGGAGAGGCAAAAAGCCCGGCAGGTCCGGCACCAACTATAATTACCGGCTCTCCATTATCTACATTTTTATAGTCTATCTTTCTGAATCTGCTGCTGACCTTTTCTGAGGATAGGTAACTCTCAGCCCGGAATCTGTAAATTATATCCTTTCCCCTTGCATCCAGAGATCTCCTTACAATAACAACCTCCCCCACCGCTTTGGGAGCAACCCCCATAGATCTGGCAGCAGCGTCAACAAGCTCCTTTTGTGTCAGCTCAATATTTACGGGAGATGTAATTTCAAATTCGCGCATAATCAAGAATCCTGGAGATAGGTGCAACATCGAGCCCACAAGCATATCCCGATTTGAACTTGTAATATCCCGTAATTGCAATCATTGCAGCATTGTCTGTTGTAAACTTAAATTCCGGCAGGTAGGTTTTCCATCCTCTTTTCTTACCCTCCATCTCAATTCTATCTCTCAATCCGGAATTTGCAGATACCCCTCCGGCTATGGCAATTTCGTGGATACCCGTATTTTTAACTGCCAGAAGCAGTTTTTCCATCAATATCTCGATTAATGTGTACTGAAATGAGGCACACAAATCATTGATATTCTTACTGATAAATTCGGGATCATCTTTGATGCTGTTTCTCAGGAAATAGAGTAAGGATGTCTTAACTCCGCTAAAGCTATAATTATAGTCGGCGACTCTTGGCTTAGAGAATTTAAATGCTTTTGGATTACCCTCCTTTGCCAGCCTGTCTACAACTGGACCTCCGGGATAACCCAGATTCATTATTTTAGCACACTTGTCGAAAGCCTCACCTACGGCATCATCTATTGTCTGCCCAATAATTTCGAACTTCAGATAATCATCTACCCGCACAATTTGTGTATGTCCTCCGGAGACCAGCAGGCAGAGGAAGGGAAAAGAGGGATGACTGCTCTCCTTTTGCGGATCCTTTATGAAGTGAGATAATATATGTCCTTGCAGATGGTTTACATCAACCAGCGGTTTTTTGAGCGAAAGGGAGAGCCCTTTGGCAAACGAAGTGCCAACAAGCAGAGATCCTAAAAGTCCGGGACCTCTTGTGAAAGCAATTGCATCAACCTCTTTTAACTCCACTCCGGCCAGTTTAAGAGCTCTGTCCACAACAGGTAAAATATTCTGCTGATGAGCCCTTGATGCCAATTCCGGAATGACCCCTCCATACTTGCTGTGTACATCTTGGTTGGCCATTACATTCGAAAGAAGTTCCTCATTTTTTATTACTGCGGCAGAGGTGTCGTCACATGATGACTCTATTGCGAGTATTGTAATTTCCATATTTAAATATCTTGTGCAAAAATGGTTCTTTTTTAACAAATAGCTTCATATATTTGATTAAATTTGTCCATTAAATTTTTGCCTATTAAGATTTTTAAGAAAATAATAATAGCAATTCTCTTCATTGGGGCAATGCTTCCAGTTGGAGCGTATATTGCTTTGCAATACCCTTCACTCCAAACCTTAATTGCAAAGAGAGCAACAAAGATTCTGTCCAAAAAGCTTAATACAGAAGTATCTATCGGCAAGGTTTACTATCTCTTTTTTAACAAGCTTATTATCAATGATGTATACATAATGGACAACCAAAAAGACACCTTGCTGAATTGCAAAAAATTGTCAGTCAGTTTTTCTGCAAGGGACCTGCTCTCACAGAAGTTCCATTTTAATAAGATCCGGCTCTATGATGGTGTTTTTAATTTGCGCACTGAGAAGGACAGGACATCAAACCTGAAGTACATTATACAGTTTTTAAAAGGCAAGGAGCCCCGCGACACAACTGCTCCGTCTATTGACCTGATTGCAAAGGAGATTAAATTGAATAACTTCAGGTTTACTTATAAAAACATGGCTTCAGTGCATCCTGGAAAAGGGGTTAATTTTGTAAATTTTACAGATCTGGATTTAAGTAAAATTGATGTTGATATTAAAAGAGTACGCTATAATAACGATACATTACTTGCCGATGTTAACAACATCAGCTTTGCAGAAAAGAGTGGTTTCAAGGTTAAAAGCCTGAATGTAAAACTTAAACTGAATGCAAACGAAACCAGCCTCAACGACCTGTACATTTATGACGGGCATACAGAGTTGAAGGCAAAGCGTTTCAACATGTATTATAACAACATTCATGATTTCCATGATTTTGTGGATAAGATTGTTATGGAGATCGACCTGGATAATTCATATCTGAATTTTGAGACGCTCGGAAAAATTGTTCCCTCACTTGCTAACAACAGACTCTCTTTTTATGCAACCGGGTTAATCTCCGGAACTGTAAATAACCTGAAGTCAACCGGTCTCAAGATAACTTCAGAATCCGGCCTGACCTATTTAAATCTGGATGCAAAAATTTCCGGACTTCCAAAGACAAATGAAACTATGGCTTTTGTAGATATTAACGATTGCTCAACTACCACTCAGGATATTGTAGGAATAATCTCTTCCATAAATAGCAGCCGTCCGTTAAAAGCAATTTCTGAATTTTCACCTTTGGTAAAATATAATTTCAAAGGCCGACTCGCCGGGTTGTTCACCGATTTTGTAGCGAATGGCAATCTGACATCAAATATAGGCAATATCTATATGGATATGCTTTTAAGACAGAATAAAAAGGAGAATGGCCTGGATTTGCTGGGAAAAATCAGGACAGAAAATTTTAATGTGGGGATGTTGCTTAAGAATAAATCTATTGGTGAACTTTCGCTGAACAGCACTATGTCTGCACTTTTGAGGGATGAGTCAAAGGGAGGAAGTAATTTCTATATAGACAGCCTCTCCATAAAAAAACTTGAGTTAAACAATTACACCTTTAGTAACATATTTTCAGTCGGAAGTTATGTGAACAAGGTTTTTAATGGTAAAATAATTTGTCACGATCCAAATCTCGATTTTATCTTCCAGGGTATTTTTGGTCTCTCTTCTAAAAGTGATTCCTACTACGACTTTTATGCAGATGTTGCCTATGCGGAGTTAGCTGCTTTAAAACTGGATAAACGTGACAGTGTCTCAATCGTCAGCTTCAAAACGCTTGCAAATTTTACTCAAAGCAAAAAAGGAGATATCGTTGGCAAAATCAATGTAAAGTCTTTGGATTATAAAAACAGCACCGGAAACTATTCTATCGGAGATATTGAGATTCAATCCGCCTCTAACCGAGACAATTTCGATATCACGCTCAAGTCTTCTTTTGCGGATGCAACATACACGGGTACTGATTTCTTCACAAATTTTATAGGCAAAATTCTTAACACTACTGTTTACAAACATGCTCCGGCACTCATTAAAAGAAGTGATAATATCCAGTACGAAGATAAGCCAAAGAGTTATAAATTCAATATCAACTTCTTTGATACAAGGGCAATAACCGAACTTTTATTTCCGGGATTTTTTATCTCGAATAAAAGTAGTTTAAAAATTGAGATTGATGAGAAAAACCTTTTTGATTTAGAATTCAAAGCCAATAGAATTGGTTTCAGACAGAATTATTCAGACAATCTGTTTTTCAAAGTAAAATCATCTGATAGTAGCTTATTCTCAACAATCAATTCCGACCATATACAGATTGCCGGAATCGATCTGGACAGCAGTAAAATTAATATTGACGTCGGAGACAACAAGATTGCACTTATAACCAGTTACACCAACAAAGGGGAGATGAAAAATTTCATGCATTTTTCATCTGACATACTCATTTCCAGACAAAAAGACAAAACATCTCCTCATTTTGTAGTAGTTATAAACCCCTCTGAGTTGGTGCTTAACAATCAAAAGTGGAGTTTCGCAAAATCTGATATTCAGATTCAGGACAGCACTTATCAGATAAACAAATTCAAGCTGTTAAGCAAAGATCAGGAACTCTTTATCGATGGAACAATCTCTTCGGACAGCAATGACTCACTTAACCTTAACATTAAAAATCTTGACATCTCTCCTCTGAATCTTTTTATAAAAAAGTATCCATTTAACCTAAGAGGGTACTTCTCCGGCACAGCCACTGTTACAGATGTTTACAAAGACCCCCGGATACTACTTAACTTAAAGGGGAAGAGAGTTTTTGCCTCAGATAAAGAGGTCGGAGATCTTGATCTGATAAGTGAATGGAATAATTACAGCAAGTGTTTTAACATCTCGGTAAAGAATAATCTGTACGGGGGTGTTCCTTTTGACATTACCGGAACCTACAGGCCAAAAGGTAGTTTTATGGATTTCAAAGGTAAGTTTGATAATATGAATGCAGGTTATTTTGAACCTTTTCTAAGGAATATTATCTCCAAAAGCGGGGGAAGTATGACAGGAGACCTGCAACTTAGGGGACCGCTCGACAAGCTCGCCCTGACAAGTAATAATGCAGTACTGAACGACCTTACATTTATGGTAAACTTTACAAAGGTCCAATACACCTTAAATGGGCCGGTTCTTGTAAACGAGAACGAATTACAAATAAATAATGCCATTATTAAAGACCGATTCGGCAGTACAGGCCGTGTTAACGGAGGCTTTCACCATAAGTTTTTTAGAAATCTAAACTTCAATACTGTTGTAAACTTCTCCAACTTAGAATGTATTAATATAAAAGAGAGCGATAATGAATCGTTTTACGGAACTGCATTCGGAACCGGAACAATGAATATTTCCGGCCCTCTGAAAAAGATGTTTATGGACATATCTGCAACATCAAATAAGAAAACTGAGATTCATATCCCGCTTTCATCTGCCTCTGAAGCCACAAGCTCAGATTTGTTAAGTTTTGTAGAGCCTCCGGCTCCGGCCGGCAGGAATTATAATGAGGATGGTTATGCAAAGTCAAAAAGTACCCAAAAGGTAAAAAAGAGTACAGATCTGAATATTAAATTAAAGATTAACGTAACCCCCGAAGCAGAGATGCTTATAGAGATTGACAAATCTGTAGGAGATATCATAACCGGTTACGGAAGTGGACTGGTAACTCTGGATGTTAATCCATCAAAGGATATATTCAACATTCATGGTGACTATCTTATTGACAGGGGGTATTACAAGTTTGTATTGCAAGGGCTCTTTAACAGAGACTTTACAATACAACAGGGAGGTAATATCGGGTTTAACGGTGATATTTCAAAAACCAACCTTAATCTTACTGCAAGCTACAGAACAAAGGCTTCTATAAATACACTGATTTCAGATACAAGCTCCGTCGGCAGTCGGCGCAATGTAGATTGTCTGATCAAAATGTCGGGAGCTTTGATGAACCCAACACTTAGCTTCGGGATAGATATTCCGGATATCGATCCACTTACAAAGTCGAAGGTGGATGCTGCTCTGAATACAGATGATAAAGTTGTCAGGCAGGTAATGTCCATACTGGTTTCCGGCAGTTTTATTCCGGATATCCAATCCAGCATTGTCAACAACTCAACCATACTTTACTCTAATGCAACCGAGATATTGTCCAATCAAATCAACAATATATTTACACAGTTGGATATCCCGCTGGATTTAAGTTTCAACTACCAGCCGGGGCAAAACGGTCGTGATATATTCGATGCGGCTGTCTCTGCACAATTATTTAATAACCGGGTAGTTGTAAACGGAAACATTGGCAATTCCAAGTATATTAACAAATCTGAAGATGTAGTCGGCGATCTGGATGTAGAGATTAAGCTGGACGAAAAGGGAAGGTTCAGGGCAAAAGCCTTTTCTCATTCGGCCGACCAATACTCCAATTATCTGGACAACAGTCAACGAAATGGCGTCGGTCTGGTATATCAGGAGGAATTCAGCTCCTTCCGTGAGCTCTTCAACAGTATCTTTATGAGTCAAAAGAAAAGGGCTCAGAAAGCTGCCGAAAGAGAGAAACAACTAAAAGGGCAAATGGAGATGAAACCAGCAGAAGACAAGATGAAAGTTAAAGAGTGATATCCACTATCCTCCCTATCATCTCCCTCTTGTACGGCTGTTCCACCCTAATGTAGTTTCTGGTATAACCGAACATCTTTCCACCCTTCTGGGTGCTTTCAAAAAGCACCTTCTCTGTTTTTCCCTTGTTAGCCTCTACAAATTCACGATGAAGTCTATCTGAGAGTTCCTTCAATCTTTTTTCCCTGTCGGTTTTATCCGAATCCTTCACCTGATCTCCGATCTCTGCAGCCAGTGTGTTTATTCTTTTAGAGTAAGGGAAAATATGGAGAAACGAGGGTCTGACACTTTCGAGAAAATGATAGCAATCCATAAATTCCTCTTCGCTCTCCCCGGGGAATCCAACAATGACATCCACACCTATGAATACGTCAGGCATATATTTTCTTACAGTTTCTATTTTATGACGGAACAGTTCCCGGTTATAACGGCGCTTCATTCTGGCAAGAACAGTATCTGATCCGGACTGAAGAGGTATGTGCAGATGAGGCAAAAACTTTTTACTCTGCGACATCCACTGTATAATTTCTTCTGTCAGAAGGTTTGGTTCGATTGATGATATTCTGTATCTTTCTATGCCTTCAACATTATCCAGCTCCTTTAAAAGATCGGCAAAGCTCTCTCCGGTGCTCCTCCCGAAATCTCCGATATTTACTCCTGTAAGTACTACCTCTTTTATCCCTTTCGCTGCAATTTCACGGGCCTCATTTACAATAAACGGGATAGGGTTATTTCTGCTTTTTCCTCTGGCAAGTGGTATCGTGCAATAGGAGCAGTGGTAATCACACCCGTCCTGCACCTTTAGAAAAGAGCGTGTTCTGTCATCGGAAGAGTAGGCAGGGAAAATTGTCTCGACTTCCGAAATGGCACATGAGAAAGCCCTCCCCTCTCTGTGAGTTCCGGTTTTACCCTCACCCATAATTTGCAAAACCTTTATAAAAAGGTTTTCCTTCTGATCTGCGCCCAGCACCAGATCTACACCCTCAATATCAAGTATCTCCTGAGGTTTTAGTTGTGCATAACAACCTGTAACCGCAATAATGGCATCTGGGTTCTGTTTGTGCAGTTTCCTGATAGCAGACCTGCATTTTTTGTCGGCATGCTCTGTAACGGAACAGGTGTTTATTACATATATATCCGCCTCCTTGCTGCTCGGCACCTTTTCGTAGCCATTCTCCACAAACTGCCTTGCAAGTGATGAGGTCTCGGAATAGTTCAGTTTGCATCCGAGTGTGAGAAAAGCGACACGCTTACTTATATTTTCTTCCATTAAACAATAGACAAGTTAATATGACATTACAATCCTTGAAGCCTCAACCTTGCCTCCTACAGGAGGATTTAACTTGGAAATGGAAACCTGTGCCCATTTGACGTTGGGATAGCTTTTCTTTACCCTTGCCAATATCCTGCCGGCTACGTTTTCCAGAAGTTTAGAAGGGATTGCCATCTCTTCACTTATCAGATTGTAGAGCTCCTGGTAATTGAGAGCATCATTAAGATCGTCTGAAATGGATGGAGTTTTTAGGTCGGTCTCTGCAGAGAAACTCACAAGGAATTTATTGCCAATAATCCTCTCCTCCTTAAAGTGACCGTGATGGGCGTAGAACTCCATATTTACAAGCTCTACAAGATTTCTGCCCGGTTGATTAATTCTCATAAGATAAATACACAAGGTTTTTTATTCAGGTCTATCTTCTCTTTCCGCCACTGTTCAACAGTTTTTGTCTTTATATAGGCATCCGGCAGAGAGATGCTGGCTGCAACACAGAGCTTGGTTTTAGGGGAACAAACCTGTAAGAAATCGGCCAAAAGAGAATTATTCCTGTATGGAGTTTCTATGACTATCTGGGTTTGATGCTGGGTAAGCGAGATCTTCTCAAGCTGTTTTATTCTTGACCTTCTCTCGTCCGGTTTAACAGGAAGATAACCAACAAAAGCAAAGCTCTGGCCATTCATTCCGGAGGCCATCAGAGCCATCATCAACGATGAGGGGCCAACCATCGGCTTCACCTCTACACCGCTGTTATGAGCAAGCTCCACCAGCAAAGAACCCGGATCTGCAACCGCCGGAAGACCGGCTTCAGTTATAAGGCCTACATTCTCCCCTGCCAACAGAATTTTTATGTACGCTTCTACCTCTTCTGGTTTTGTATGCTCGTTGAGCTCATAAAATTCTAAGGTATCAATCTTTCCCTTTAGCCCTGCCTTTGAGAGGTACCTCCTGGCTGTCCTTGTCTCCTCCACCACAAAGTGCTGTAATGAGCAGATCAATTCCATTACCGTAACAGGTATAACCTCCTTAGGGTCATTGTCTCCCAAAGGAGAAGGAATAAGATATAGAACTCCTTTCAAAACTAAAATTTTCGCAAAGGTAGGAAAAATTCCTACCTTTATAATATGAATATGAGTTATACAACAAGGCTTACATTTCTTGGAACTGGTACCTCTCAGGGGGTGCCGATGATCGGTTGCGGGTGCCCGGTGTGCACTTCTGCGGACACAAGGGACAACAGGCTGCGCTCTTCTGCACTAATTGAGCACAACGGATTATCAATATTGATTGATGCTGGTCCCGATTTCCGGCAACAGCTTTTAAGGGAAAATATTTGTGACCTCGATGCAATTCTTTTGACACACGAACATAAGGATCACACAGGTGGGCTGGACGATGTAAGAGCGATAAATTATTTTGCAAACAAAGCCCTGCCTATCTATTGTGAAGGAAGGGTCTTCAGGTCTCTGGAGAGAGAGTATGCCTACGCATTCTCAGAATATAGATATCCTGGTGCGCCAGAGTTTGATATACGGCAAATAGATACGGAACCCTTTGTAATTTACCACGAAAATGGTTTTCACAGAAGCGGGAAGGTGCGACAGTATGCAAAGATTCAAGAGCCCAGAGAGGTTCCGGAAAATGCCTCTGTTTTGGTTACCCCTATCAGGGTTATGCACTACAAGTTACCAGTGCTGGGTTACAGAATCGGAGATATTGCCTATATAACCGATGGGAGCAAAATCGATGACACGGAATTTGTCAAGCTGAAAAACTTAGAGGTACTTGTTATAAATACCGTCAGAAAAGAGAGGCACATCTCACATTTCAGCCTTCAGGAGGCAATAGATGTTGCACAAAGAGTTGGTGCCAGAAAAAGTTACCTTACCCACCTTTCACATCAGATTGGAACACACAGCCAGCTTTTGAAGGAGCTGCCGGCGGAAATTGAACCTGCGTATGACGGACTCGTTGTAACTGTTTAATCTGTACAAATCATAAACTTGCGCAAGAAACCAACCGCATAGAATTCAAGCAAGTTTTAGGCAAGATCAATTAAACCTATTTGATGCCTATCTCTGTTTTCAAAATCTCAAAGAACGTTTGTCGTACGTCTTGAATAATTGGGACGAGAATACAACATTATATTTTAACTGTTACTTATGGCCAGATATATTGTGTCTTACCTAACTTGCTGAGATTCCTGTTCGGATAAAGTTGCTTTAGAAAAAGTTAAAGTTCTTTGTTGAAAATATGCAAATAAAGAAATTGCTAATATGAGCAAGACTGTGCATATTATTGAATTTTCAAAACCGAAATTTCCGCCGTTAATAATATTCTCCTCGTGGATCTTTAATATTATTATTGAGGGCATGGATGTAACATTGTCAAAACCATACATAAATATAGAGAAATTCCAAAAAGTATGAATTCCTACCGGAAGCATAAGATTATTAGCTTTTAAATAGGTGATGCCTAGTAGTATTCCAGCCAATAGTATATTGATAACTCCCAATAATGAAATACCATTGATAATTATGTGTTTAAAATGCCTGAAAATACATTTACTTATCCTCTTTTAGGTCCTAAAAATGAACCCCGATATTATGTTGAGCTTCCTTTAAAAATCCAATATTCAGATGGGGATACACTATCGATTACTAAAAAACTTTTTTGTATTGATTTAGGAATGCCATGGGACATTGCGTTAAATACGATTAATCCTGAATTTGGTTTTTTTGATA
>JBAYMP010000038.1:0-21509 GCA_041663505.1 Bacteroidales bacterium
CATATTCTTCATTTGTAAAGCCTTGATCATTAATATCAATATCACCTGTTTTTTTGGTTTGCTTGCTTGCACCAATTATTTCTTTCAGTTGTTTGAAATCATCCAACGCAAGACCATCGAGTTGGAGCAGTTCATCGTTGTAAATATGATTGTCATCAAAACCGTTGCGTACGACCTTATCGGTATAGGCTCGCTTCAATTGTTGAAGCATACTGTCCACATTGTAGGGCTGCATCCTGGAGCCTTCGATGGAAATAACGGGGCAGTAATTCAAAAACTCTCCCATTATCTGCCGGTCATTACTTGTCGTCTTACCCGCCTTTGCCGAAATCTTGCTGGCTTCTGCAATTATTTTTAGTGTTCGGTCTGGTGCGAAGTCGAAAACGTAGCATTTTTCTTTTATTTTACCTCCGATGTTTGCCGGTGTCTGGACACGGAAAATGGTCTGCAGATAATTGGAAGCAGATGTGGAATATGTTCCGGCAAGCATAAATACGGCTGTCCACTCCGGCACAGATACGCCGGTCGTCAATCTGCCGCAAGACAAGGTAATGGTATATTCGGTTTCATTTATAGCTTTCCGGACAGCTTGTAAGGCATCGCTGTAATTCTGTTCCTCGTCGCCGTCACCGGCTACATTCACAATCTGAAATACTCCGGAACCAAATACCGGGTGTTGTTTCATCAAGGCACTTAATGCTTTCGCTTCTTTTACTCCCGGAACCATCCAAAGCGAATGACGGAAAAAATCCCGATAATCATCGGTTGAATAAGGATAATGGCTGTTGGCATCAGGCTTCGTTATCAGATTCAGGAAGCTTTGCACATCGTCTTTGTGTACAAAATCACCAATACTTGCGTAATCCGGCAAATGCTTCCTGTCGGCTTTGATATCGCCTGTCCACGTACGGAAGAATTCTTTAAAATTAAAGGCTTTATCTTCCAAATCCTGAAACGCCGGATTTGAGAACAATTTACCTAAGGCATATGTATAAATGTTTAATTCCGGTAGTTCGTCATAGGGATTGGTATCACAAAAATGGTTGGTCATCCAGTCCTTTTTTGCTTTTTGTTCCATCACGTAGTCCCACGAATAAATATCTTTTTCTTCATAGTCGCTTAACAAATTGAAAGGGGTGCCGGATAGTTCCAGAACTTTGGTATGCTCTTTTTTGACAGCCTCTATAACGCTTTTACCGAGGTCTGTTTGTGTACCTTCATGCGCTTCGTCAATGATGACAAAGTCCCAATTCTTTTGAAAAACTTCGTCATTCTTATCAAAGTTACCTCCAACCAAAAAAGATCCTCTTAAATCCTGAATGGAAGCAAAATAGACGTAATTCTTGCCCGATTTTTCAAGGTCTTCCAACAGGACACCTTTATCTTTCTTTTTTGAGCCGAAGATGTAAAGATCTGTATTATAAAATATTTTACCGAAATCATCATACCATCCATCGCTAACCACCGGGCGATGGGTGAAAATGATGGTCTTTTTAAAGTTCATTCGTTTGGCAACTTCCAAAGCTGTCAAGGTTTTGCCGAAACGCATCTTGGCGTTCCACAACATTCGATTGCTCTTTTTAAATTGAGCGATTGTTTTCTCTATTGCTTCCTTTTGTTCCGGACGAAAAACAATCGGGTTTTTGTCAGTCGTTATTTCTGTTTGGTTCAACGATTTGCGACCGTTTTTAACAACCTGCAATGCCTTCTTCGCAGTTTCCAAATCGGTACGAAACCATTCGTTCTGTTTGTGTTCAGTGTCAAAATAATAGTGTTTGATGCCGGATCGTCGCAGTACTTCGTGGACTTTGTAATCTCTTGCTACTTTGATTTTTCCTTGTTCGTCAGTATAAATTACAATTTCGGCATGTAATAGTTCATAGGATATTCCTGCTGTTCCGGTATATTGATTGATGCGCTCTTTGGCTGCATGATTTAGTTCACGACATGATGGCAATAATTCTTCATAGGTTTTTTTTGTATGAAGAGTGGCATCTCCAACTTTTAACAAACCTTTGTGCGCTTCGTCGTTGATCCTGAAAACATAAATCAACTTATAATCAAAAGTCGAAATAAACTTATTTTCCATGGTTTCCTCCTTTCAATAAGGATACATATTTCAATGTTCCTCCGGTTTTCCAGTCTTTTATCTTGCAATATATTCCATTATGTTTGTAGATGTTGTTTTTCAAACAACCTTCACAAGGAACTATTTCTTCTTCTGTGTCAAACAAATTGTAAGAAATCACTTTCAAGTCTCGACAACTGTTGGGTACAACTCCTTTTAAACCATCCATTTGCCATATATTCCACGAGATAATGTTGGCAATTTCCAGCATGTAGTCTTTGGACGGTTTACGTCCAAATTTATCTTTATAATAATCGGCAAATGAATATAAGATATTTTCACGAGCGAGGAGCAGATTATCGCCTTGCCATTCATAACCATAGATACTCTGAACTGCCGTCTTTGCCCATTGGTACCAATCGCTCTCATTGTTTGTATTCTCCGTGACAACCCTCAGTTTACGATCCAGTAACCCTATTCTGTCTTTTGTCGGAATCGGATCTCCGGATATGGTGTCGTACCTGCTCGCTAAATATGGAGCTTCACCACAAGAAACTTCCAATCGTTCTTCCAAAACATAGTCTTGCCATGTTTTGCCCGTTTTTGATGGAAAAGGAATGGAGCGTGCTTGTGTTGTCCATCCGTTAACGAGTTCAATATTAAAAATGTTTTCAGCCCCAAACCACGCCTTGTCAATAAGATTGTTTTGTTTATTGCATATCCACGAAGGCGTAAAAACTTCGGCTTTATCCCGTACACGTGCTATTTGTTCTTTCTTGTTTTTTTCAACACGAGGTTTGATGAGACTCCCGTTCTTGCCGGAAATAAGGGGTATGTCAATTTGTTCATTAACGGAATATTCTGGTCTATGCGACGCATAATTGTCCGTTGCCCAGATTATATTCTGTTTTGTGCTATTGTCTTTGAGTAAAATAGTCAATAGTTGACGATCGTATCTCAACACATCATTTTCTTTTATGTCAACTTTATTTCTATCTGTCATTTTCTTCTAATCTGTAAAGTCTCCATACCCACTTAGTTTTTTTTATTCATTCTCCTCGTAGAATGGAATAAATCTTTGATGTCAACATCCAAAATCTCAGCTATGCGAGTAAAGGTTTCGACAGATGGTTGAGCGTGATTGTTACACCATCTTGAAATCGTAGCAGGATCTTTCCCTAATTGTTCGCCAAGCCATTTCCCGCTCTTATTCTTCTCAACAAGAAGTATTTTCAGCCTATTTATCTGCTTCATATCTGTTTTTGTTATGACCTAAAGTACAAAGATATTGATTTAATTGATATGATCATATCGTATTGCATTTGCTGGTTAAACTTACCACAAACTGCTGTTTTAAATTAGCCACCTCCCGTTGGCTGAAATAGATTGTGAATTAACAACATACGAATTGGTCACTTAATCCGGCACGTATTGTTCAATTTGTACAGCTTTTGCAGGTCTAGTGCAAAACAGCCCAAATACCAAACGCCCTGCCGGTTGGCAGGGCGTTTGGTATTTGTAGCGCGACCCAGGATTGAACTGGGGACCTCATGATTATGAATCATGCGCTCTAACCAGCTGAGCTATCGCGCCGCATTTGGGAGTGCAAAAATAATACAAAAATGTAACTATGCAAAATTCTCTCTGTAAAGTGCACCGCAATTTTCGGGAACTGCGGCGGATACTACTACCGCCCTACCAACACTACTGCATATGCTGCTATTCCCTCTTCGCGGCCTACAAAGCCGAGTTTTTCTGTTGTGGTGGCCTTAATGGAGATCCGGTCTGCCTCCACTTCAAGTATGGATGCCAGTATTGAACGCATCTGAGGGATATGCGGTGCTATTTTGGGTGATTGAAGGGCTATGGTGATGTCTGCGTTCACAAGTGTGTAGCCCTTTTCTTTAATCATTGTGTAAACCCGTGACAAAAGGATCTTACTGTCTATGCCTATAAATTCCATAGAGGTGTCGGGAAAGTATTTACCTATGTCTCCCAGGGCAAGTGCTCCCAGAAGGGCATCGCAGAGTGCGTGTATAGGGGTGTCACCGTCCGAATGGGCTACACATCCTTTTCTGTGGTCAATTAAAATTCCGCAAATCCAAAGTGGCAGCCCTTTTGCTAAAGCGTGCACATCGTAGCCGTTCCCAATTCTTATATCCATATCAATTCCCACTGTTCGGTAAAGTTATAACAAATTTCCTACATTAATTGTTATCTTTGTACATGGAATTTCAACAAAGGAATTCTTTAATGTTATGGGGCTAAATTTTAGTTTTTTCAGGAAAAATGAGACTATTGAAGAGAGACATGCCCGTCTGAACGATGGAAAATTCAGAAAAACAGCCTACGGAAAACGCCTCCGTCCAATCGATTCTGCTGTTATTATCGGAATTGTTGTACTGATCACTATTCTACTTTTGTTCTTTTTCATTCTATTCTTTCAACAAGGCTAATGCTTAAAATTCTTCCTAGTCATATTTCAAATCTTATAGCTGCGGGCGAGGTTGTTCAAAGACCGGCTTCTGTAGTTAAAGAATTGATGGAGAACGCAGTGGATGCTTCTGCAACACATATTCAAGTTGTTGCGAAGGATTCCGGGAGGACTTTAATTCAAGTAATTGATGATGGAATTGGAATGTCTCCTCAGGATGCAAAAACTGCTTTCCTGAGACATGCAACTTCCAAGCTATCAGAAATTGAAGATTTGAATCATCTTCAGACGTTTGGCTTCCGGGGGGAGGCGCTTGCATCTGTTGCGGCAGTCTCCGAGGTTGCACTTAAAACCCGCAGGGAGGTAGATCAGATGGGTTTTGAAGTGAGGTTTGCTGAATCCAGCCTCATTTACGAATCCGAAGTGAGCACACCTAAAGGAAGTAATTTTATAGTTAGAAATATTTTTTACAATGTTCCTGCAAGAAGGAAATTCTTAAAATCGGATGCCACTGAATTCCGGCAAATTCTATCTGAATTTACAAGGGTAGCTATTACCCGGCCGGAATTGTCTTTCCGGCTCACTCACAATAACACGGAGGTGTTCAACCTACCTCCTGCCAATCTTCGCCGCAGGATACAGGATGTTGCAGGGAAGGAGCTTGGGAGGGAACTGGTGGATATTCATGTAGATACCTCGCTGGTTAAGATTAAAGGCTACATCGGTAAGCCGGAAGATGCCAGGAAGACCCCGGGAAATCAGTTTTTCTTTGTCAATAACCGGTACTTCAGGAGTCCGTACTTTCAAAAAGCTGTTCTTAAAGCATACGAAAATCTCATTCCGGAGGGGACCTTGCCCTCTTTTTTCGTATTTTTTGAGGCAGATCCCGCTAATATAGATGTGAACATACATCCATCCAAGACAGAAATTAAATTCGAGGATGAATATGCTATTTTTGATATGCTCCAGGCGGTAGTAAGGGAGTCCCTAGGTAAAAACTCCTTTATGCCAAGCATCGACTTCGACCAGGAGGGTGCACCGGAGATTCCTAAGGTTAACACCAGCTACTACTCACCTACACCAAAAATTGACTTCGACCCTCTTTTCAATCCCTTTGACGAAGAACGCCGTTCTTTCAATCCTGAATACAACACTGAATACAGTTACAACTCCCCGCTTATAAGGGATCCGGAGATACCACAAAAGCCCATATTACAAGTCACAGGAAAATACGTTATTACAACAATAAAATCTGGGTTGATTCTTATTCACATAAGAAGAGCCAGAGAGAGAATTTTTTATGAAAGGTACATAGAGACGCTTACTCGCTACTCAGGGGTTGTCAACCGCACTCTTTTTCCTAAAACCATAGGACTTAGCGATAGTTCATACTCTGTTGTAATTGAGAATATTGATTCTCTCAGGCTCTTAGGATTCGAAATCTGTCCAAAAGAGGATGAGGGTTTACAAAATTGTATAGAGATTTCCGGAATTCCTGACGGAGTGTCAGACGATATAGATGAACTTTATAAGCTGATAGACAGCCTGATGTATGATTTTACGGAACTTGGCAAGGATTTTGGAGAAAATTCCAGAGAGAGATTTGCTGGAACTCTTGCACGTTCAGCAGCTTCCGGCAAAATTGAACCTTTAAACAGTATTGAAGCACAAATGTTAATTGACTCGCTCTTTGCCTGCAAAGAACCCTCATTTACTCCCTCAGGGAAACCTTGTACGTCAATCATTACCTTGGAGGAACTCGAGAAGAGATTAACATAATTTATAAACAGATTAAGAAAACAGTAAATATATGATGTACGAGAACAGAGGCTTTGGGTTTTTCGGAAGTATGCCTCCGGTAATTAAAAACCTGGTGATTATTAACTCCCTGATGCTTTTAGCCACCTATTTTACCGGGGATTTTATGTATGAGAAGTTTTCACTCTTTTATTTTGAGTCTCCTCTCTTCAAACCATATCAACTGGTTACACATATGTTTATGCATGGTGGTTTCGTGCATCTTTTCTTCAATATGTACTCGCTCATCATTTTCGGAGTTGCTCTCGAGCAGGTGTGGGGCAGCAAGAAGTTCTTCCTCTACTATATGGTTACGGGTTTAGGTGCAGCTTTGCTTCACTCAATTGTCCTTTACATAGATGCCTCATCACTGATGAATGCGGCTAATGCCGGAAGTCAAATTGCCGCACAAAAACTGGATGCGCTGATGATTACCCCTACAGTAGGTGCCTCGGGTGCTGTTTACGGAGTTCTGCTCGCCTACGGAATGCTTTTCCCAAACAATGTTTTACAACTGTTGTTCCCGCCCGTTGCACTCAAGGCTAAGTGGTTTGTTCTTATATTCGGAGCAATAGAGCTTGTTCTCGGAATCTCAAATACCGGTGGTAATGTTGCCCATTTTGCCCACCTGGGAGGGATGATTTTCGGTTACTTTTTGATAATCTACTGGAAAAAGAATAACAAAATGTACTTCTGATGATAAAAAAGGGAAGGAAAAAAGGGAGATCTCCCTGGCCGATTGCTCTTATTTTCAGACTGATCCTTGTGGTTTCTGCAATCGCACTTCTAATATCATACCTGTCAATATATATTAATCCGTCAATAACATCAATCCCGCTCTTTTTTGGTCTTTACTTTATTCCACTGGCACTATTAAACGTCTTCCTCCTGCTTGTCGGCTTGATTAATCGTTCCAGTGCTACCTGGATCACATTTATAGTCCTTTTGCCATCGATACTCTTTGCCGACCTGTTTGTGAGATGGGGCAAACCGGAAGAGGGAGAAAAAGGGATTGCACTAAAGGTGTGTACATACAATGTCGGGCTCTTTGCTCAGGAAAAGGGGTTTGGCAGAGAGGAGTTACTGAACAATGTCGCCCGGTTTATTTCAAAGGAGGATCCCGAAATAGTCTGCTTCCAGGAGTTTTATGTAAAAGATACAGCCCTCATAAGGAAGAAATTCAGTGAATATCCCTACATCAGTCACCATTTCTTCAACCTTAGAAACGGAGGCAGGTTCGGAAATCTTACAATTAGTAAATTTCCGATAGTATCCGCAGGCAAAATAACTTTCAAAGGCAGCACCAATCTTTGCATTTATACAGATATTGAACACTTCGGTAAAATATTAAGGGTTTATAACACACATCTGGAATCCCATTCGATCTCTTTTACAGCATTGGTCAAGAAGTTGAGTAAAAGCGATAAGGTCTCGGACGACATTTTTGAGATGCACGACAAAATGGCAAGCACCTTTAAAAAGAGGGCCATGCAGGTAGACACCATAGCGGTCCACGCCTCTGAAAGTGATTATCCGGCTATTATCTGCGGCGATTTTAACGATACCCCGCTGTCGTATACCTACCACAACCTGACCATGGATAGAAAAGACAGTTTCAAAGAGTCGGGTAAAGGGTTCAGTGCAACTTATGCTCATCTCTGGCCACTACTTAGGATTGACTATATTCTCTATCCTAAGTATTTCTGGAGTATGAGCCACCAGACCAAAAGGGTTGAATACTCAGATCACTATCCGGTAATATCAGAAATAATAATTCCATAAATCCCCAGAATAATATTAAAAACAGATATAATGGAGATTAATCAAGCTGTAGAAGAGGCTGTAAAGGTACTGAAGGAGGGAGGTGTAATTCTTTATCCCACAGATACTATATGGGGACTGGGGTGTGATGCAACAAATCCGGCTGCTGTTGAAAAAATTTTTCAAATAAAAAAGAGGTCGGACAGTAAAAGTGTAATTATCCTTGTCAATGGACTCGATATGCTATACAGGTATGTGAAGGAGGTTCCGGAGATTGCAGATCAGCTAATAGAGGTAAGTGACCAGCCTCTTACAATAATCTACCCAGGAGCAATAAATCTCGCCTTCAATGTTGTTGCAGAGGATGGTTCTGTTGGAATACGCGTTTGCAACCACCCTTTCTGTCAGAGGTTGATATCCCGTTTCCGGAAACCTGTCGTCTCAACATCTGCAAATATCTCCGGCGAAAATTTTCCTTTAAATTTTCTCTCCATCAATAAAGAGATAGAAGATGCTGTCGCCTGGATTGCAGATCCTCTCCTGGAAGAGGGATCAACAGGTAAGCCCTCCTCAATAATAAAACTCGGTTTAAGAGGAGAGGTAAAAGTAATACGAAATTAACAGACCGCGGCGCGCGGTCTCAGAAACTGAAATATACCGCAGAAACGGCCACTAAAGCCGCTGTCTCTGTTCTCAGGCGGGATTCACCAAGAGTTATAGGCACAAATCCGTAAGAGGTTGCCTGTTCTACTTCAGCCGGGGAAAAATCTCCCTCCGGACCGATTAATATTAAAAACCGATTATTTGGATTCTTCTCTGAATTTCTCTTTTCGAGAAGATTCACAAGGTTCACTTTCTCTCCTTCGTTACAATGTGCAATTATCTTTATACCTTCAAAAGAGTCTGAATTATTAATAAAATCCCTGAAAGAGATCGTTGTATTGAGAAGCGGAATCCTGGCTTTAAGGGACTGCTTTGCAGCAGAGAGAAAAATCTTCTCTCCCCGTTCAGGTTTAAATACTCTCCTTTCCGAGTGATCTCCTATTATCGGGGTAAGCTCATCCAAACCCAACTCAACAGCCTTCTCCAGGAACCACTCGTACCTCTCCAGATTCTTGGTAGGAGCCACAGCCATATGAAGATAGTAACCTCTTGCTGCATAGTTCTGAATGCTCTCTGTTATAGAGAGTGTACACATATTGCCCGACGTGGCGGAAATTGTACCTTTATAAAGCCCCCCTTTACCATCAATAAAGCTAATAGCATCCCCCACCTTGTGCCTAAGTACCTTAACACAATGTCTGTATTCATCCTGTTCCAATGTAGCAACAGAACCGGAAATATTATTTGTAAAAAAGAGTTCCATATTTGATACAAATATATATAAAAAGGTTATTTTTGTCTATAACCAATTAAATTAAGATATGAAACCTGCAGCAACAAACAGATATACCGCTCTTGATGTGCTTAGGGGTATGACAATTGCCGGTATGATTCTGGTAAATAATCCCGGTTCCTGGAATAAAATTTTCTCCCCTTTAAGGCACGCTCCGTGGAGTGGTTGTACACCAACAGATCTTGTGTTTCCCTTCTTCCTGTTCATCGTTGGAGCAGCTCTTTCCTTTGCTTTTGCAAAGTATAATGATTCACTCAACTCCTCTTCTCTAAAGAAAATTGTAAAAAGAGCCTTCTTTATATTTCTAACAGGTCTTGCCCTGAATGCATATCCCTTCTACCCTACCTCTCCCGATCCGGAACTCAGTTGCGGTGCAAATTATCTCGAGTATCTTAATCATTTGAGAATATTCGGTGTTCTTCAAAGAATTGCATTGTGTTATCTGGTTGGGGGAATATTGGCACTCTGGCTGCATAAACCAAAGAAGATAGTTGCCGGAATGGTTGTACTTATGGTGCTCCACTGGGCAATTTTGCTCATATTCGGCGGAGCAGAACCATTTTCCATTCAGGGTAATATTTCTGGTCCAATCGATGTTGCTCTTGTCGGTGAATCTCACGTCTACCACGGCTATGGCATTCCTTTCGAGCCGGAAGGGTTACTCGGTGTTCTGTCGGGCTCTGCAACCGTATTGCTCGGTTATCTGATCGGTGGAATTATCCGTAAGAGTGAACAGAAGATAGATGCAGTCAGCCAACTTTATACTATCGGACTCATCGCTCTGGGTATTGCAGTCATCCTGAATATCTTCATCCCTATAAACAAACCACTTTGGACTCCGTCCTACGTTTTTTATGCCGGTGGCTGGTCTATACTAATGCTGGCATTATTTATCTATTTTATCGATATAAAAGGAAAGGAGAAGATATTCTTCCCGTTCAAGGCGCTAGGGCTAAATCCTCTGTTTGCTTTTGTTATGGCAGGAATAATTGCAAAGACTCTTGGGAGGATAATTAAATGGAGTACAGTGGTTCTTCAGGAAGATGGTACAGCAAAAGAGGTGACAATTAATGCATCTTCATGGATCTATCAGAACTGTTGTGTACCCCTTTTAGGGAACAACGAATGGGCATCTCTGATGTATGCGTTGTGTTATGTGGCAATCTTTACGGCTATGGCAATATTCCTCTACAGAAAAAAGATTGTAATAAAGCTTTAACCAACACACTTCATATTAATGACATTTATAGGACTCCTTTCGGATACCCACTGTATCTTCGACGACAAACTCACCGACTTCTTCAAAGATGTGGATGAAATCTGGCACGCCGGAGATTTCGGAAATTTATGGGTTTCGGATACTATAACATCCCTTAAGCCGTTAAGAGGGGTTTACGGAAACTGTGACGGGCAGGATATAAGATACATACATCCCTCTATTCAGAACTTTGAACTTGAAGGCATGAGGTTTCTGATGACACATATCGGGGGTTACCCCGGCCGTTATGAACACAAAGCCCTTCAACTGATTTATGCACACAAGCCGGATGTCTTCATCTGCGGTCACTCTCACATTCTTAAGGTAATAAATGACAAACAAAACAATATGATCACTATGAATCCCGGAGCTGCCGGTATCCAAGGGTTTCAAACCGTAAGGACTGCAATGAGATTCAAGGTGGAGAGAGGTGCCCTGCACGACCTCGAAGTGGGTGAGTGGAAGTTGCCAATTATTTAATTATATACTATTAATAATCCAGAAGTATAATTATAACGCATTCTTTATCTGGTTATTATTAAATTAAAACTGTTATTGGTATAGAATAATCAATTTTCTGTTAGATTTGTTGACTCATCAAAATGAATTAACAATGAAGCTTAGAAAATTTTTACTATTTTTATTATCCAACTTGGTTGGTTTTGGCCTGATGGCAGAAGGTTATCAGATAAATTCACAAAGTGCCCGTCAGATTGGAATGGGGCATTTGGGTACTGCACTTAAACTTGGAGGAGAGAGTATGCTCTTTAATCCGGCCGGTCTTTCATTTATGAGTGGCAAGGTAGATGCTTCACTTGGTATGACAGCAATTTTCTCTAAAGTAAAATATACCAACGTTGCCGGAGATTATACTGCCAAGACAGACAACCCTATGGGTACTCCGATTTTCGGTTATTTTGGTTTTAAGGTAACAGAGAAATTTTTTGCCGGTGTCAGCATCACAAACCCTGCCGGAAACAGCCTTTACTGGCCCGACAATTGGAAGGGATCTCAATTGGCACAGGATATTTCCTTAAAAGCATTTTCTGTACAACCAACTATTTCGTACAAGTTCAGTGAGAAGTTCAGCATAGGGGTCGGTCTTATGGTTGACTTCGGTAATTTTGAAATGAACAAGGGACTTATGCCGGTTGGTGCGCTGGCAGCGTATTTAGCACATCCATATATGCCAGAGACTTATAAAGACGTAATTAGAAATACTGTTGGAGTATCTCCAATTTCTCTGAATATTCAGGGAGATGCAAAACTGGCAGTTGGATTCAATATCGGAATTCTTTATAGTCCGAATGATGCGTTGAGTATTGGTCTCTCATACCGCTCAAAGGTTATGATGAAGGTAAAAAAGGGGGATGCGTCAATAAATTACGGAACTTCAGAGCTTTCAGCTCTTTTCGATTTGCTTGCCGATAGCCACTATCCGGCCACTTATAGTCCTACAATAGCCGGTGGGATGGCTCTGGATGGTCAAAATTTTACTGCAGAACTTCCTGTTCCATCTAATCTTAACATAGGTGTTGCATACAAACTGAGTAAGAATTTGCTTCTATCTGCCGAGTTACAGTATGTGGGGTGGAAGACTTACGACACATTGATCTTCCGGTTTTCAAGTATGACCTCAAAGTCTCCTAAAAATTTCAAAAATTCAATGATTTACAGAATTGGTGGTGAATACAAAGCTTGTGAGAAGATGACTGTAAGATTGGGCTTTATATACGACACAACTCCTATAGACAAAATGCTTTATAGTACTGAAACTCCGGGAGCAAACAAGTTTAGCATAACTTGTGGTCTTACATACAACCTTGTTAAAGACCTGGCAATCGATTTAGGATTTCAATACCTTAACGGAGAAAAGACTCGCGGTTCATCACCACAATCTGCACCATTGACTGCATTTGTTGGAGATTATAAATCTACCGCCTTTCTGCCTGCTTTAGGATTGCACTTCAACTTGTAGAAATAAATAGTACTTTTGCATAGGAAAAATGACTATGCCAAAGATTATCTCAATAGAAGAGTTTTTGGAGAGAGGAAAATCTCTGCCAATAATAGATGTCAGATCCCCAGGTGAATATGAGCACGCTCATATTCCCGGGGCTTTCTCTTTACCGCTCTTTACAAACGATGAAAGGGCAGAAGTTGGTACCATATACAATCATCGCGGGAGAGTTCAGGCTGTTCAGAAGGGACTGGAGTTTGCCGGACCCAAGCTTAAGGATTTTACCAAATTCGCCCTGAAGCTAAAAAGCGAGGAGTTACTAATCCACTGCTGGAGAGGCGGAATGCGTTCTTCCGCCATGGCATGGTTGCTCGAAACTGTAGATCTCAAGTGCTTTATTTTAAAAGATGGCTATAAAGCATACCGGAATTATGTATTACAGAATTTCGAAACCTCCTATAAGATTCTGCTTTTGGGAGGCTACACAGGATCCGGAAAAACAGAAATTTTACATTTTCTCAGAGAGTCAGGAGAACAGGTGATCGATCTCGAAGGTCTCTCCAACCATAAGGGTTCTGCTTTCGGATCTCTCGGACAGGAGGCACAACCATCCGCAGAACAATTTGAAAATAGGTTGTCCGGTGAGTTGAGAATGTTAAACCCTGACAGAGTTGTTTGGGTTGAGGATGAGAGTAGAAATATCGGGAAGGTATCCCTTCCCCAGGGATTCTGGAACCAGATGAGGCCTGCTGATATTATAATGGTAGATACGCCATATGAGATTCGTCTTCAAAGGCTTATGAGGGACTACGCCTGTTTCGACACAGAGGGGCTGGCATCTTCCATAAAAAAGATTGAAAAGCGACTGGGATACGACAAATGCAGGATTGCTCTTGAGGCCTGTTTAAATGGAGAGCGGGAAACTGCTGCAAGGATATGCCTGGACTATTATGATGCATCCTATGATAACCAGCTTATTACAAGGTTAGAAGGAGAAATGGGACGGTTTGAACGCATAGAGGTAGGCTCTATCGATAGTACATCTGCAGTAAAGGAACTTTTATCCATATCCTCTAAAATTGCAATTATAAACACATGTCAGAAAAGATCCGATTAACCCAGTTTAGCCCCGGAGCAGGTTGCGGGTGTAAAATTGCGCCTAAAGACCTGGAAGAGATATTAAAAAACAGCCGTTCCTCAAAGCTCTTCAAGAACCTTCTGGTTGGGAACGACAGTAAGGATGATGCTGCCGTTTACGACATAGGTGGAGGAAGGGCGATAATCTCGACAACTGATTTTTTCACCCCTATTGTAGACGATCCTTTCAACTTCGGCAGAATATCTGCAACTAATGCAATATCTGACATCTATGCAATGGGTGGAGAGCCGTTGATGGCTATTGCAATTTTAGGATGGCCCTTGGAGAAGCTTTCTGCAGAGGTTGCGGGTGAGGTTATCTCAGGTGCAAGATCTGTTTGTGATCTCGCAAATATTCCATTGGCCGGAGGACACAGTATAAACAGCGCAGATCCTATTTTTGGTCTTGCAGTAACAGGGATAGCAAAGAGTGAGCATATTAAGAAAAATAATACTGCAACTGAGGGGTGCATACTTTTCCTTACCAAGTCCATTGGTATTGGTCTGGTAAGTACTGCAGAAAAGTTTGGATTGGTAAAGGAGGCAGACAGAGCAGTTGCTCTTGAGCTGATGACAACTCTTAACAAGGCTGGCATTGAACTGGCAAAAATTGACGGGGTTAAGGCCCTTACAGATGTAACGGGTTTCGGGTTGCTCGGTCATACTTTGGAGATGGCGGAAGGTAGCGGACTAAAAGCTGTGATTGAATTCAGCAATGTACCTAAAATAGACGGCGTTGACTACTACATAGAGCAGAAGTGCATTCCGGGAGGTACCTTTAGAAACTTTGCCAGCTACGGAGCTAAAATCTCTCCAATCAGCGAGAAGCAGAAGGCACTTCTGTTCGATCCTCAAACTAGCGGGGGGTTGCTCATAGCAGTTATGCCTGAGAGCATTGTCCGTGTGCAGGAAATCGCCGCCAAGGATGGGTTCCCGCTATACCGTTTGGGCCATTTAGAAAATAGAGATGGTGACTATATGGTGGAAATTATATAGTATCTTTACAGAACTAACCCTAAAAATTAATATTATGATAAAACGACTTTTTTTACTGAGTCTGGCGATTTTTTTAACGTCTGTTCTCCCCGCTCAGGATATTAAAACAGGTGCCGAGTCTGTCAATGAGTACTTGCCATTACTCAAAGGGAAGAAAGTTGCCGTTTTGAGTAATCAGACCGGAATGATTGGCAATACTCATCTGGTTGACTCTCTTGTATCGCTTAAAATTAACGTTGTTGCGATTATGTCTCCGGAACATGGTTTCCGCGGCGATGCAGATGCCGGTGAACATGTTTCCAGCTCTGTTGATGCTAAAACCGGCATTTCTATTAAATCTCTTTATGAGGGTAACACCGGTAAACCTTCCGCAGAACTGATGAAGGAGATAGATGTACTTGTATTTGACCTCCAGGATGTAGGTGTTCGTTTCTACACCTACCTTACAACAATGGCAAGAATGATGGAGGCCTGCGCAGAGGCAGGGACAAAGATGATTATATTGGACAGACCTAATCCAATCGGGTTTTATGTGGACGGACCGATTCTGGACATGAAGTACAAGAGCGGTGTAGGTTGGCTACCAATTCCGACCGTACACGGTATGACTTTCGGTGAACTAGCCGGTATGATTAACGGAGAAAAATGGCTGGCAAATGGCATTCAGTGCAATGTTACTGTAATCAAGTGCAAAAATTACACTCACGCCTCTATGTATCAGCTCCCCGTAAAGCCATCTCCAAACCTTCCGGATATGCGCTCCATCTATCTGTACCCATCTACCTGCTACTTCGAAGCAACACCATTAAGTCTGGGAAGAGGGACAAACTGGGCTTTTCAGATGTACGGACACCCAAACATGAAGGGGTACGACTTTAAGTTTACCCCAAGAAGCATTCCGGGAGCTAAAACTCCTCCTCAACTAAACAGAGAGTGCTATGGAGTAGATCTTAGAACAAAACCGTCAATAGAGGAGATAAACAAAGCGAGAATTAATCTTGAGTATGTTATTGATGCATACAAAAATCTAAATCTGGACGATTTTTTCTTCCGCTCATTTTTTGAGTTGCTCACAGGTCAGGGATATGTGAGAAAGATGATTGAGGCGGGTAAATCTGCAGCCGAGATCAAAGCGATGTGGGCAGACGATGTTGCAAAATTTAAGATACAGCGCAAGCCATATCTTCTCTATCCCGAAAATTAATTAATACAGCATAGGTCAGAAAGATACCTCACGCGATTCGTCATCTAGAACAGATATCTGAACCTTAAGACAATTATCGGGCAGTATCTGTTCTATTTTTTCGGGCCACTCTATAAGACAAAGGTAGCCACTATCTACAAATTCTTCAAAACCTATGTCAAAAGCCTCCTCAATCTTGTTAATTCTGTAGAAATCGAAATGGAATACAGGTTTATTCTCTTTTGTCCTATACTCGTTAATGATAGTGAAAGTTGGGCTGTTTACGCTGTCCGGCACCCCAAGTACCTTGCAGATAGCCTTTGTAAATGTAGTCTTGCCGGCTCCCATTGCACCGTAAAGTGCCACTACAGTTTTATCATGCTTTCTTTCCAGAAACTCTTTTGCTGCCCTGTCTATATCCTTAAGATTCTTTATAATTATCCTGTTATCCATATGTTATTCTTCTATCTAATAAACCTCTGTACTGAATTGCTTCTGAAAGATGGCTCAAAGATATGAAATCCGCTTATTATTTATTATTTAATGCGAATCAAGGGTTAAAAAATCAGATGGATAAAAGCAGCAGTGATTATGCCAAAATTATGCAGGAGCAATCCCTTAGCGGAACGCACTTTTGAAGCTCTTTGAATACTTGTTTTTTCATTCAGCCAGTTGAAGAACGATTCGATGGGTTGTCTGACCGAGGAAACAGAAGCGGAACAGAGGTCTCTGTAGGCCTTTTCTCTCTTTCTAATCTCTTCACTTTCACCTTTTACCAATTTTATAGGAGTGAGCATTGTCAGATTGTCGGACTCATGACGGATGTCAAAGTAGTTTTTATCCAGGTAGATTTTATCACCAAAAACGGTTCTGTTTGCAATTGTATCGCCCCAAGCCTGTTTAAATGCATCCAGATCATTGACACTTGCGGAAGTACAAAGCAATTGTTCGGGAAAAGGGATATGCCCCTTTCTTTTGAAAGCCAGAGCATGAAGTTTCATGCCATAGTAATACATATTTTGGGTAGAGCAGTAACCTTTGTCGGTCAGTTCGGGGGCCACCCGTCCTTTTCTGTTGCGCCCTTTGCAGGTAACGATAGGGAAAGAATCGGTCAGAGATATGCCTAAATCGCAATCTTCGGAAAGAAACCCCTCAAGAAGTCGTAACGAAATGTGCTGAAAGACACCACACAATTTGTTGATCTTGTCGCCAAATTGTTGATAAGATGGAAGTTCTGGAAACCACGAATGCAGATACTCCCTGGCAAAAGTGTGTATCTCTTTGATGGAGAAATACCGTTGTTGGTCTGTTGCGAAAAGATAGATGGTCATAATTTCCTGATCTGAAAATTTGGGTTGTGAATTATTGGAGTATCTTTGACATACATATTTTAGTTCGGTTTCATACTGTTTGCACACATACAGGTAAATTGAGATAAGTTTTAGCTCTTTGTCGTTGGGGATCATAACTTGAAAAAGTTATTGGTATAATTCTTCTAAGTTAATGATTTCTATCGACATATCAAATATTTTAACTATTATTTTGCTGATTTTTAACAAAATAACTATCTTCTTTAATCATTTTTTAACCCTTGATTCGCATTAATTAAAAGAAAAATAGCATGAGTTTTTTATCATTGGTATGGGATATAGATCCTGTAATTTTTAAGTTAGGAGTGGTGGAGCTAAGGTATTATAGTCTTTGTTGGGGTTTCGCAATATTAGCAGCAATCTTGATCCTTAGCAAGGTATATCATAAGGAGGGAATAGAAATTAGTATGTTAGAAAGTTTAACTATTTATGTAATTATTGGAATGATTATTGGCGCCAGGTTAGGGCACTGCTTATTTTATGACGCAACATATTATTTATCTCACCCTATTGAGATGTTATTTCCAATATTCAAGAATTCAGATGGATTTCATGTCGGATATGCCGGTTTAGCAAGTCATGGGGGCGTTATAGGTATTATTATTGCAATTATCTTTTACTCTTATAAAAAACAAGCCAATATTTGGGATCTGTTAGATAAACTTGCATTAATAGGTCCAATCTCTGGTGCATTCATACGTATAGGAAATTTCTTTAATTCCGAAATAATTGGCAAACCTACTAATTTTTCTTTTGGGGTTATATTCAAGAAAATAGACAACTTACCTCGCCATCCTTCCCAATTATACGAGGCTATTATGTATATTCTAATATTTATTTTTATTAGTTATTTGTATAAAAACAAAAAAAATAATTACAAAATGGGATTTATTTTTGGTATTACGATCGTTTTAGTTTTTATCTCCCGTTTTCTTATTGAATATACGAAAATAATACAATCCCCATTTGAAGAATTTCTTCCACTTAATATGGGGCAAATCTTAAGTCTCCCTTTTATAATTATTGGAATAATAGTGTTCATAAAAAAATATCATAGGGTTTAAGAAACTGTTTAAATTTGCCGAAATAATGTTATAAATAAATGAAAATCAGTTGGTTAATTGAGATTATGTTCGTATCTTTATGATTATCAAAGGCATAAAGAAAACATGAATGATTATCCAACTAACCTAACTGAAGTTCAATATAGTACAATTTTAGAGATAATTAGGGTCTGCTGAAATATTCAGTAAACCCTAATTATCAGTTTCCCAATGTCCGGTCAATCAAAATAGACTCTCTTTTCCATTCCCCGGTACTGTATTGCTTCTGCCAGGTGGGTGGTGGTTATGAGGTCTGATCTGTCAAAATCGGCGATTGTGCGGGCTACCTTCAGGATCTTGTTGTAGCCGCGGGCTGAAAGTTTAAGTCTGTTGATTGCCACGGAGAGAAGCTTCTGTTCGCTATGTCCCAGCCTACAGAATTTCCGGATATCGGAGGAGTTCATCTGGGAGTTTGTATTGATCCGGCCATTGAAGCGTTCTTGTTGCAGCTCCCGGACGGCAGTAACCCTCTCTTTTACTGATGCTGAAGGCTCGGCCTTCTCATCACTAAGGAGCCTCTCCCCAGGAATAGGATTCACCTCAATTCTCATGTCAATCCTGTCCAGAAGCGGACCGGAAATTCTTGACAAATACCTATTTACAGCATAAGGGGTGCATGTGCACCTGTCGCCTGGTTGACCATAGTATCCGCACGGGCATGGGTTCATGGAGGCTACCAGCATAAAATTACACGGATAGGTAAATTTGTAATTAAGTCTGGAGATAGATATCTCCCTGTCTTCCAAAGGCTGGCGAAGGACTTCAAGAACAGACCTGGAAAATTCGGGAATTTCATCAAGGTAGAGCACTCCGTTGTGAGCCAAAGATATCTCCCCTGGAGTTGCAAAAGGTCCACCTCCGGTTATTGCATAGAGCGATGAGGAGTGATGAGGAGAGCGAAAAGGACGCTCTTTTATCAACCCCCTGAACGATCTCCCCTTGCCTGTAATTGAATAGATTTTGCTGGTTTCCAGAGATTCGTTTCTGCTAAGAGCGGGCAATATACCGGCAAGCGCCTTCGCCATATAGCTTTTCCCTGAGCCAGGAGGCCCTATCATTATGATATTGTGACCGCCTGCGGCTGCAATTTCAAGACCTCTCTTTGCAGACTCCTGTCCTTTGATATCTGCAAAATCGGGTACTTTTAACAAGAGATCAGAATTAGAATTGTCAAAATTTCCATTCGGCCTCAGTGGTTCCACACTTCCCTCCTCTAATAAAACTGAAACTACTTCGCTAAGATCGCTTACTCCATATACATCTACTCCCTCAATCTCTGCAGCTTCATATGCAGACTCAAGAGGGAAAATGCAGGACTTAAAACCGTTGTTTTTAGCATGCAAGGCTATCGGGAGAGCACCCGAAACAGGCCGGATTGATCCATCCAGAGCTAACTCCCCCATTATTATATAACTCTTGAGATCCGGGAAAAAATATTGCCCGGAAGCAGCCAATATTCCAATCGCAATGGCAAGATCGTATGACGAGCCCTCTTTCTTAAGATCTGCCGGTGCCATATTTATAACAATTTTTTTCCCTGGTAACCTACCACCTATTGTCTGAAGTGCGGTACCGATTCTCTGCTGACTCTCCCTTACTGCACTATCCGGCAGACCAACCAGAAAAAAACTGATTCCTTGTGAAACATCCACCTCTATTGTTACTGTTATGGCATCTACCCCCCAACAAAAGCTGCAATAGGTTTTACACAGCATATTTCATTTTTTTTCAAAGCTATTACAATCTCCCTCCTGTTTGCGCATAGCTAAAGGATTATATTTAATTCAAAATAAAATATATCTGATACTAAAATTCTGCTATTTTATTAATTTTGATACCATAAAAGATTTACTATGGATATAATACTACAAAAAGATGAAAGCCATTACAACGAAATGGCTGCAATAATGTGTAATACAGAACCCTGGATTACCCTGGGAAGAGACCATCAAGCCTGCTATAATTCGCTTAAAGGAGAGTGTAAAGAGGTATATACTCTGGAAGAGGATGGCAAAGTTATAGGAGTTATCGTGTTGCAAATGGGAGGCACATTCAAGGGTTACCTGCAATCTATATGTATATCACCTCAGGCAAGGGGAAAAGGATATGGACACAAAGCAATAGATTTTTGCGAAAAAAGGATTTTCTCTGTCTCTCCCAACTTTTTTTTATGTGTCTCCTCTTTTAATAAACGAGCCCAAAAGCTATATTTCAGTCTGGGATTTGAACTGATAGGCGAGATCAGGGATTTTGTAATCGAAGGTTATTCGGAGCTGTTACTCAGAAAAACAACCGGTTCTTTTACATCTTTTAAACCTAAACAATAAAATAGTATGCACACAACAATTCTGCTCGTTTCACTGGCTTCCTCTGTACTACAAGATGAACCTTGTCTCCATATATGGCTATCTGGAGAACCGGTTAGGAATAAAGTCATACAAAACCGGAGCTGTATTCTTCATGATCTCCAGATTACTGGGGGCAACGGTACGCGTATTTCTGGTTGTGCTTGTTCTGTATAATCTTATTCCCAAAGGGGTAAACATACCATTCATCCTTGTTGCCTTTGTATTTATGTTGCTCATATTCCTATACACATTCAAGGGGGGAGTAAAGACAATTATCTGGACAGACTGTCTGCAGACGACATTTACCCTGCTTGCCGTGATTTTTGCTGTAATAGCAGTGTGTAACCAAATGGGATGGTCGTTCACAGACATGACCCGCGAGGTCAGCAACAGCAGCTACTCTAAATGGATAAATACCGACTGGACAGAGGGGACTCACTTTCTCAAGCAGTTTTTAAGCGGTATGTTTCTCACAATTTCAGGAGTTGGGCTTGATCAAAGTATGATGCAGAAAAATATCAGTTGCTCCAATCTCAAAAAGGCTCAGAAGAATATGATAACCACCAGTTTGATACTGGTAATCGCCAACTTCCTTTTTGTCTGGCTTGGGGCGGTATTGGTTATCTATATGCAGGCAAAAGGAATTGTAGTAACAGACAGCGACAATATTTTCGGGGTAATGGCTAATGAGTATCTGG
>JBAYMP010000039.1:0-21250 GCA_041663505.1 Bacteroidales bacterium
GAACCTGAAGAAACTAATGGAACAATTAATAGAAGATGGGAAGAAACGAATTTTTGCATTCCTGGAAAAAATCCTTTTCCTCCCAATTATTAACTTTAAAATAGCTTAGTAAGGAGCGACTAAGTAAAACATCTGGCAGATTCCATTTTTTGTCACCCTTTTTTTTAACTTTGTTGCAGTTGAATGTAAATAATTTAAAAATCAATATCATGTTTAAGAAAGAGGTGTACATAAAACGCAGGCAGAATCTGCTGTCAAGCGTAAGGTCGGGAATACTTCTGTTCCTGGGGAATTCAGAGGTGGGGTTCAATTATCCGTCCAACACATACAGGTTCAGACAAGACTCCTCTTTTCTGTACTTCTTTGGTCTGGATGAGCCGGATCTTGCAGCAATTATTGATGTGGAGAGCGGAGAGGAGATTATTTTCGGAAACGACGTTAGTCTGGATGACATTATCTGGATGGGTCCGCAACCGGCAATGAAAGATAAAGCAGAAGAAGTTGGGGTTCGCAAGGTTCAGCCATTTTCCGGGTTGGAAAAATATGTGAAAAAAGCGGCAAATTCGGGCAGAACTGTTCACTACCTTCCTCCTTACAGAGATTCCAATAAAATATTGTTAAATAGTTTATTGGGTGTAGAATTCGGACAGCTGGGCGAAAGAGCATCCGTCGAATTTATCAAAGGTGTTATTGCGTTGAGGGAGGTTAAAGAGAGTTGTGAGATAGCAGAGATGGATCTGGCCTCAAACATTGGCTACGCAATGCACTATACAGCAATGAAAATGGCCAAAACCGGAATGGTAGAGCAGGAGTTGGTTGGTATAATGGAGGGAATCTCCATATCAAGCGGAACAATGCCCTCTTTTCCGATAATTCTGTCTCAAAACGGCGAAACTTTGCACAATCACACCCATCACCAGGTACTGACTAAGGGAAGACTGTTGGTTATTGATGCAGGAGCAGAGAATAATGCCCACTATGCATCTGACTTTACTCGCACATTGCCGGCATGGGGAAAGTTTACTGCCAGACAAAAGGATATTTACACAATTGTGGCGACAGCAAACAATCTTGCATTAAGCATGATAAAACCGGGAATATCCTATACATCGGTACATCTTGCTGCATCACGGATTATGGCTCAGGGGTTCAAGAACATCGGCTTGATGAAAGGAGATGTAGATGAAGCTGTTGCGGCAGGGGCAGTCGCTCTCTTTATGCCTCACGGGCTGGGACATCAGTTGGGGCTCGATGTTCACGATATGGAAGATCTGGGAGAAAACTATGTGGGTTACGATGATGAGTATAAAAGATCTGCACAGTTCGGACTTAGCTCATTAAGAATGGGAAAGCTGCTTAAACCTGGGCATATCATTACCGACGAACCGGGGTGTTATTTTATTCCGGCTCTCATTGATAAATGGAAAAAAGAGGGCATAAACAAAGAGTTCATCAACTTCGACAAGCTGGAGGATTATTATACTTTTGGCGGAATAAGGCTTGAGGACAATGTCTTGGTTACAGAAACGTCCTGCAGACTTCTTGGCTCAAAACGTCTCCCGATTACTGTTGAGGATGTAGAAAGAGAGATGGAGTAAAACTATTATGATTAGTTGTACATAACAATAAATGAAAAGCTTCGATTCTGGCAGATACTTCTACCACCGTTTTTTAGCCATTGTGACAATTGTTGCAATGATGATTGTATCCTGTTCCAAGGACTCCGTAATCGAACCGCCGGCACCTAAGTCGGATCTGAATGAACTGTTAAGTTTCAGCTTTATGCAAAGTGACAACCCGCTTTTAACACAGGATTGTTATCCTGTTAAATCGGGAAACATTTACTACATTACTGTTTCAAAGGGAGCAAATGTATCTTCTCTTAAGGCAAAATATTCCGCTTCTGACAAAGCCACAGTTAAAATCGGGGGTGTATTGCAGACGGGTGGAGCGAGTCTTATAGATTATACTAACACAACCGAAGTTACTGTAACCTCGGAATCGGGGAAAGTAAACACATACAAGCTGTTGGTTCAGGAGGGCAACATAAACTTAGACAGGTTGGTATACACATTTATGACCACCTATTCAATCCCGGGGATCTCATATGCAATAACAAAAGATGAAGAGATAGTCTATAAATCGGGGTTAGGTTTTGCAATACAAGAGACTGGCGAGAGAACAAAACCAAACCATCTTTTCCGTTTGGCAAGCATTTCCAAACAGTTTACCACACTATGCATAATGAGACTAATGGAGGAGGGTAAACTCTCATTGGACAGAAATGTATTTGGCGCCGGAGGAGTTCTGGAGAGTGAATTTCCAAATGTAGCACCAATGGCTTCGACAGTAACCGTAAGGAATCTGTTACAACATAACAGCGGGTGGCCAAAAGATCCCGACCCAATGTTTACAGACTCTTTTGACGGCCAGACTCTGGATCAAAGAATAAATTATGTGCTTGGGTGTACTCAGGTCACTCCAGGCACCAAATACGCCTATTTTAATATGGGATTCGGGATTTTGGGTAAGGTTATCGAGAAGATAACAGGGAAAGGTTATGAAACCTATCTTAATGAGACAATGGCTCTTGCAGGGGTAACCGATGTTCACGTCGGAGGAGATAAATCGCAGAGAAGATCTAATGAGGTTGTATACTACTCTCAGAGTGGAACCAACGGATATGGAAATGAAATGCAGGTTATTGCAGCAGCCGGAGGGGTTATTGCCTCTACTGAGGATATGATGAAGTTGCTTTTCCACATAGACGGACTATCTAAAGTTAAAGATATAATTACTGCAGAGACCAGGGCGACAATGCTCACTCCGTCTGCTGCAAATAGCCATTACGCATTGGGCTGGATGCTTAACCATTCATACTTTCCCGGTTCAGTTTACCATACGGGTAACCTTGCAGGAACAGCAACAATGTGGGTAATGGGTGGAAATGGAATAAACTGTGTTGTGCTTTGCAACTCCAGATCTTATATCACCGGTTTTGACGATGAATTATATGGTCTGCTCAGGGATATTCTCAATCACATTGGGACGCATATCGTGTGATTTTTATGGTGTGATTCATATTTATTTTATGATTTGCAGATTGATAATTTGCAATTGTTTTTTTTATATATATCGAATCTTGTTTATATTTGGCAGATATGGCGAATTCATAATTATTATTTTGCTTAACTTCAAATTGCTCAATCTTTCTAACCGGAGAGAGCACGGTTAAGATATTGTTTTGCCAATAACCCAGATTTTGATAAGTAGCAACTAAAGCCCTATACTTATAATCGGGCGAAAAAATATTCTTTCCGTAAAAATAAGAATCATACGAGAAATGAAGTAAACCGAAAACGGTAGGCATAATATCAATTTGTGATACACGTGAATCAATCTCTTGCGGCTTAATAAATCCCGGTGCATAGATAATTGCCGGAATGTGATATTTATCTAACGGTATTTCGGTTTTCCCTGCGCTCGAGGCGCAATGATCGGCTGTAATAATAAAAATAGTATTTTCAAACCACGATTGCTTGCGGGCTTTATCTAAAAACTTACCAATGGCATAGTCGGTATATTTAATCCCGCCATTTCTCGATTTGGAATCGGCTGGAATATCTATCCTATTTTCGGGATAAGTAAATGGTCTGTGATTGCTGACTGTCATTATATGTCCGAAAAAAGGCTTACCTTTTTCTGCGTCGCTATTAAATACAGACAGTGCTTTGTTGAACATATCTTCATCGCATACTCCCCAAATATTACTGAAAGTTATATCTTCTTTTGCAAATTTTTTCTTATCAATGATCTCATACCCATTCCCGGAAAAGAACTTTCCCATATTGTCGAAATAACTGTCGCCTCCGTACAGAAATTGCACTGTATAACCTTTTTCATTAAGTACCTTTCCTGTGGAGAATAGATTACTGTTATTCGGTTGCTTTATAATACTTTCCCCTGCACTAGGGGGTAAGCAAAGGGTTACAGCCTCAAGTCCACGTACCGTTCTGTTACCAGTAGCATATATATTGTTAAAAATCAAACTTTCCTTTATCAGTTTATTCAGATTTGGGGTAATATTTTCTGTATTTCCATAGTGCTCCAGATAAGAGGCACTCATACTTTCAATCGTAATCAGTATGATGTTTTTATGAATTTCAGACAGAGAATCTTTTATGCTTTGCTGGTTGTTTTGTCCCTTACTATTATACTCTTTGTTCAGTATTTCAAAAACCTCCCTTTCCGGTAATGTAGAGTAAAACCTATTATAGTCCAGTTCATTATTCATAAAAGCCGTATAAAACTTAAATGTTCCATTGGACTGCAATTCGTTCACATATACATTATCTGTACTCTGAAGTTTAGTATTAAAATTCAGTAAGACACACGAAAAGATAGTCGATAAAAAATATATACCTGTTGTCAATAGCTTAATCTTGAATGACGGAAACTTATCAAATAAAGGTTTTACCCTCAATGCCATAAAATACGTAATAGCGGCCGATATAAGAATAAGAATAGCGAATAAAGGAATAATAGGATAAGATTCGAAAATATTGCCAATGACCTCATGTGTATATATCAGATAATCGACAGCAATGAAATTATACCTGACACCAAACTCGTCCCAGAACAAATATTCGCCTATTCCATTCCCTGTAATGATTACTACATATAAGAAAAATGTCAGATAATAAACAGCCATACTCCATCCCTTTCGCATTTTAGGAACGAAAAGACGGATGCCAAAACTAATTAGTTTATACAATAAAAAATACCTGACAATTTTAGGAACAACACTACCATATTCATCGAATATTGTATTACAAAATGCGACATAACAAAAAGCAATGACTATAAGACCGAAAATAATATATCCAAACGGTTTCTTGTATTTACTTTGGAATTGAAAAATCAAAGTAAGCCACATAAAAAAGCAAGCTACAATTCCCGCACAAATGTCGTTTATCAGTCCTAAACCAAATATTTTAATCCAGTCTAAGAATGAAAAAGATATTTCCGTTTGTTCATTAAACAAAAAAATAATCCGCAGGAGGAAACCTATGGCAACAGATAATGACAATAACCCGCCAAAGGTAGATGTATAGAGCTTGGTCTGCTCTTTCAACTCTTTTATATCCATTTTTTATTAGAAGATAACGACGGCGCCAGGACTTTCAATCCTCGGTGTATGATTTTTATATTAATCTCTTTTCCTGCATATACAGCGTTGCCGTCCATATGCATAACTCCCTCATGTTCGCGTAAAATAGTCACTTCTGGCGCTATTATCTGAATCAGTTTACGGCTGTTGCCTATATTCTGTGAAAACATTTGGATAGCAATCTTCGGGACATTCCAAGCCGAAAGCGGTTTCAAAATGACAATATTCATCAGTCCGTCCTCCATGCTGGCCCGAGGTGCGATAAAGGCATTATTACCATATTGAGTCGCATTGGCGCAGGTCAATACAAAAGCTTCCTCTTCGAATGTATGTGTAGGTGTTATAATCTTATATTTTTCGGATTTGAAATGTAGAAAGGTATCAATCATATTTTTGACATACATCAGTATACCCCTGTTTTTCTGGTTAAGAGATTTCTCACTTACCTGCGCATCAAATCCAACGCCACATGTGCAGAGGAATATATGCTCGTTGACAAGACCGTAATCAATTTCCCTTACATTCCCTTGCTCTATTATTTCAACAGCCTTGTTTTTATCCATCGGAATATGCAGGCTTCTTGCAAGTCCGTTGCCAGAACCTACAGCCAAGATGCCCAATATTGTATTGCTTCCTATAAGTGCTTTAGCTATTTCGTTTATAGTACCGTCTCCACCAACAGCAATAACATACTTGACATTATTCTTTACGGCTTCGGAGGCAATATCTGTAGCATGTCCGGCATACTCGGTCTTAAATATTTCTACATCATATCCGAGAGAAGCCAACTTGTTAAAATAATGAGGAATATTTCTCTTTGACTTTGTACCTGAAACAGGATTAATAATCACACAAACAGTATTTTTTATAATCATAGCAGATCTGTAAATGTCTGAGGTGTTACATCTGCCACGGGCGGTACGGGGAAATTGTTCTGTTTCAACGCTTTAATTATATTTGATTACAACCGGAAAGTGCAAATATAACTATTTCGGCCAACATGCGATATTCTCTTCTCTTTAAATTGCAAAAAGCATTATATTTGTACTCAGGAAGAATTTAAAAAAAATGGGAAACAAACCGAAAGCCATACAAGAACTCCAGCGGCAAACAGGCGTAAATGTAAGCCATTGCTATCAGTGTGGAAAATGTACCGCCGGATGCGAACTTGCCGACGAAATGGATTATCCGCCCAGTCTGCTTATGCATATGCTGCAGAGGGGAGATGAATCTTTGATGCAGCAGCTTTTGCATTCGAAAACTATCTGGCTCTGCGTCTCTTGCCAGAATTGTGTTACACGCTGTCCTATGCAGATTGATATTCCGCAGATTATGGATTATTTGCGCGAAAAATCTGTGCGAGAGAATAAAATCAACCCTGAATCGCGCGACATAGTAGCTTTTCACCGTGCCTTTCTGGATTCCGTCAAATTTACTGGACGGCTTTACGAAATCGGTTTGATTGCCGGTTACAAGATGCGCACATTCCATTTGATACAAGATGTGGCAATGGCTCCTAAAATGTATTCGAGGGGAAAACTTCCTCTGATGCCGGAGTTGGTTAAAAACCGTAAACATCTCTCTTCCATCTTTTTCAAAACGAAAAATCCCAAAGACTAAATATACGAAATATGATAAAATTAGGGTTTTACCCCGGTTGTTCACTCACTGGTTCCTCCTCGGATTATGCCGAGTCGGTATTGGCTCTTGCCAAAGCTTTCGATCTGGAGTTGACAGAAATTCCAGACTGGAATTGCTGTGGCGCTACGGCCGCCCACAACATGAACAAGGAGCTGGCTTTATCTCTTTCTGCCCGTATCCTGGCATTAGCAGAAAAACAACAAATGGATGAGGTAGTTGTCCCCTGCGCCGCATGTTACAACCGTCTTTCGGTTACTCAGTATGAACTAAACAAAGACGCAGATCTCAAAAAGAGGATTTGCGATATTATAGGAATGCCCATAAATGGTAATTTGCATATTCTGAATGTTATGCAGATGATTGACAAATATATAACCGGACGTCTGGAAGAAAAAGTGACTAATCCTTTTACGCGAAAAGTGGCTTGTTACTATGGTTGTCTATTGGTCCGTCCACACGATATTCTTAAATTCGACCGTCTGGAGGACCCGCAATCTATGGATGTCCTTATGGAGAAGGTGGGAGCCGAACCTATTGACTGGGCTTTCAAAACCGAATGTTGCGGAGCAGGATTTTCTGTATCGCACACCGATGCTGTGGCCAAACTTTCCGGCAACATTGTGAAAGATGCTGCCGATCGCGGAGCCGAGGCCATAATCGTAGCTTGCCCTATGTGTCAATCGAATCTGGACATGCGTCGTGCCCAAATAAACGAATATTTGAAAAAGAAAACCGATATACCGGTCATTTACATAACTCAGGCTATTGGTCTTGCCGTGGGTCTGAGCGCCAAAGATGTCAGTCTTCAAAAGCTTTTTGTACCGGCAACATTTGTTTAAATACTTTTTGGAACAAAAATTATACTATGTCAAAAATAGGAGTATTCATTTGCCATTGCGGAGAAAACATCAGCGCTACCGTGGATGTAGAGAAAGTGGCGGAAGAGGCAGCAAAGTTTGATGGTGTAGAATTCGCCACCCATTACAAATACATGTGCTCCGACCCGGGGCAAACACTGATCAAAAATGCCATTAGGGAAAAGGGCCTTACCGGAGTTGTTGTGGGTTCATGCTCTCCGCGTATGCACGAGCCGACTTTTCGCAAAGCTTGTGCCGAGGCGGGCTTAAATCCCTATATGTGCGAGATGGCTAATCTGCGCGAACATTGCTCGTGGGTACACGAAAAGAGTGAGGAGACTACCGAAAAGGCTATCGTCCTTATTAAGATGTTAGTCGAAAAGGTCAAGAAAAACAGATCGCTCAACGCTATAAAGGTGCCCATTACCAAGAAGGCTTTGGTGTTAGGCGGTGGTATTGCCGGAATACAGGCTGCTCTGGACATTGCCAATGCCGGGCAACAGGTGATTTTGGTGGAGAAAGATCCCTCAATTGGAGGTCATATGTCGCAGTTGTCAGAGACATTTCCTACTCTCGACTGCTCGCAATGTATACTCACTCCACGAATGGTAGAAGTGGCGCAGCATCCCAACATCAAACTTTATAACTACGCCGAACTGGAAAAACTGGAAGGTTTTATAGGCAACTTCAAAGCTACTATCCGGCTGAAGGCCAAGAGTGTGGATTATTCAATTTGTACAGGTTGCGGGTTGTGTACAACCAAATGCCCAAGCAAAAAGATACCAAGTGAATTCAATGAAGGTTTGGGAATGAGAACCGCTATTTATACTCCTTTCCCACAGGCGGTCCCGAATAAACCGGTGATTGACAGGGAAAACTGTAACTACTACAAGAAAGGGGTATGTAAGATTTGTCAGAAAGTTTGCCCTACAGGTGCCATTCAGTACGATCTGCCCGATGAGCTGATTACAGAAGATATTGGTGCAATTGTTATTGCTACCGGTTTTAATGTACTTAAAACCAATTTCTTTCCGGAATACGGATATGGCAAATATCCCGATGTAATTACCGGTCTTCAGTTTGAACGTCTTGCTTCGGCTTCGGGCCCGACATTAGGCGAAATCCGTCGTCCTTCGGATGGGAAGATTCCTCAGAAGATTGTGTTCATAGCTTGTGCCGGTTCCCGTGATCAGGCCAAAGGTATCCCGTATTGTTCAAAAATATGCTGTATGTACACCGCCAAACATGCAATGCTCTATCAACATAAGGTGCATGGTGGCGAATCATATGTCTTTTACATGGACATTCGTGCCGGCGGAAAGAATTATGAAGAATTTATACGCCGTGCCATTGAAGACGATGGCGTAAACTATGTGCGTGGAAGGGTTGCCCGTATTTACGAAAAAGATGGAAAATATATAGTAAAAGGAGTAGATACATTACTGGGTTCTAAACAGATAGAAATTGAAGCAGATATGGTGGTATTGGCTACGGCAGGTGTTGCCAATGCCGGTGCAGAAGAGTTGGCGCAAAAGATGCATGTTTCGTACGACGCATACCACTTCTTTGCTGAGGCTCATCCTAAACTCAAACCAGTAGAGACCAATACAGCAGGCATCTATCTTTGTGGTGCCTGTCAGGCTCCTAAGGATATCCCTGAAACTGTAGGGATGGCCTCCGGTGCCGCTGCGAAGGTTATAGGGCTTTTCTCCAACGATGAACTTACCCGAGAGCCGTTGATTGCCGTGGTGAACCGTTGTGCCCCTCCTGTATTCTCTACTTGTGTGGGTTGCTTTATGTGTCAGACAGCTTGTCCGTATAATGCCATAGAACGCGAGGAGATAAAGAGTCGTAACGGCGAAGTGATAAAAACCATTGCAAAAGTCAACCCGGGCCTGTGCCAGGGTTGCGGTACATGTGTCGCTTTCTGCCGTTCTAAGGCTATAGACATTCAAGGCTATTCAAACGAGCAAATGTTTGCAGAAGTGATGGCTATGTTAAACTAAATTATAATAACAGAACAAGATATTATGTCAGAATTTGAACCAAAGATCGTTGCTTTCGTCTGTAACTGGTGTACTTACGCCGGTGCCGATTTGACGGGAACAAGCCGGATGAAATATGCGTCCAATGTAAAGATTGTTCGCTTTCCATGCACCGGCCGCATCGACTTTATGTTATTACTCAAAGCCTTCGCAGAGGGTGCCGATGGTATTATCGTTTCGGGTTGTCATCCAAACGACTGCCACTACACTTCGGGCAACTTTCATGCACGCCGCCGCTGGGTTGTTTTCCGCGGATTGCTGGACTTTATGGGTATAGATGTAAAACGCATCCAGTTCTCATGGGTTTCGGCGGCAGAAGGAGCCAAGTGGGCCGAAATTGTCAATTCCACCGTTGCGGCGATACGCGAATTGGGTCCTTACATAGAATACCGCAAAGCAGCCGACTATCTGGCACAACAAGAAAAGGAGGTTTTCAATGGATGAGTTGAGAAAAAAAGCCACTGAATTATTGCAGTCGGGTGATGTGCAAATGGTAATCGGTTACGAGAAGGGTACCAAAGGTCCGCGTCCATGTTTTATCTCTGTGCCGGAAGAGGCTCACAAACTTATATTCGACGAACAATGTACAGGCAATCTGGCCGTCTATCTTACACATAAAGATTTGATTGCAGGGCAGAAGGTTGCGATTACTGCTTCCTACTTTGCTTTGCGCAGCATACTGCGTCTGTTTACAGAAAATCAGCTGCAGGCAGACAGACTGGTGGTGCTTACCGTCTCTGTAGATAAGCAGCTTATTGTATTTACTGCTGTCGACGATATTGCCGCCTATTTACAATCGGCACCCGTCCCTAAACGCGAAGACGATGCGGCTTTGATTGCCAGACTGGAAGCCATATCCCGCGAAGAGCGCTGGGCTTTCTGGACAGAGGAACTCTCAAAATGTTTCAAATGTTATGCATGTCGTGCAGCTTGCCCTATGTGTTATTGCAATAAATGCATAGTGGAGGAGAACCGTCCGCAATGGATTCAGCCTTGGGCCAGTACTCTGGCAAATGTAGAGTGGCATATAAACCGCGCAATGCATATGACCGGCCGTTGCTCAGATTGCGGGGCTTGCGGAGCTGCTTGTCCGCTGGGATTGCCGATTCATTTGCTGACCCGCAGAATTGTGCAGGAGGTACAGGAAAATTTTGGTATTGGAGCTAATGAAGCCGTCCAAAAGGACAATGTACTTTCGACCTTCAAGCCAGAAGATAAAGAAAATTTTATAAGATAAAATGATGGAGAAGCGCTATATAAGCCTTATATCGCTAAAGCGATGGCTGGAAAAACTCAATAACGACGGCAAACACATATACGCTCCCGTGCACAAAGGAGAAAAGATCGATTTCGGACGGATCTCTTCTACGGATGAGATTTCTTTTGACCATGTACAGACCACCCAATCGGCCAAATCTGTTGCATTTCCCCGTACAGAAGTTTTGTTTTCGTATGAAAAGGAAAAACATAACGTTCGTCTGGGAAATCCCGCAAGTGATTCAATTCCCGAGAGTGTCGTCTTCGGCTTACATCCCTGCGATGCGGCAGGATTTGATCCGCTGTCGGCTATCTTCAATTGGGACTATAAAGACGAACTCTATAACGCACGCAAAGAGCACACAACTTTGGTGAGTATCAGTTGTACGAAGTCAGATGAATATTGTTTCTGCACCTCCGTCAACGGTGGACCGGGCAACACTACGGGCAGCGACATTCTGCTTACGCCGGTCGAGGAGGGATTTCTGGCCGAAATCCTAACGGAAAAAGGTGAAACGTTGATGAAAGCAGATGAGACTTGCTTCGAACCAGACCGCGGGAGTGTGAAAGAGGATTATCTGGTTAAACTGCCCAAAAAATTTGATTTGAAAACTGTTCAACAAAGATTGAATTCTGCCTTTGAAAGTCCGGTCTGGAAAGCACAATCGCAGCGCTGTATCGGCTGCGGAGCATGCGCTTTCGTGTGTCCTACCTGTGCCTGCTTCGACATTCAGGAAGATGCTCACGGTGATAAAGGGAAACGCCTTAGATGTTGGGATTCGTGTGGCTTTACGCTCTTTACACAGCACACCTCGGGTCATAACCCCCGTGAAACTCAAAGCCAGCGCTGGCGTCAACGCCTGCTGCATAAGTTTTCGTATATGCCCGACCGGCTTTCGGTTGTGGGTTGTACAGGCTGCGGCCGTTGTTCCCGCGCTTGCCCGGTGGATATGAATTTGTTGGAACATCTTATTTCATTGAATAATTAGCATATTGAATTATGGACTCTAATATCTATCTGCCCCACCTTATGACAATCGAAAAAATTACTCAGGAAGCTCCCGGGGTAAAAACTTTCCGCCTGAAGTTTCAGGACGGGCAGACTGCCTCTTCGTTCTCTTTCAAAGCCGGGCAATTTGGCGAATATTCTGCTTTCGGCGAAGGTGAGAGTACTTTTTGCATTGCCTCTTCACCTACCAGGAAAGGCTACATAGAGTGTACTTTCCGGGAAGCCGGCAAAGTCACCTCTTCGTTGGCAAGACTGGAAGAGGGCGACACTATGGGCTTTCGCGGTCCCTTTGGAAATACTTTCCCTATGGACCAATGGAAAGGAAAAAACCTACTGTTCATTGCCGGCGGAATTGCACTTCCTCCTATGCGTTGCGTGATCTGGAATTCCCTTGATACCCGTGAGAGTTTTAAAGATATAACCATTGTTTACGGAGCTCGCTCGGTGGTAGATTTGGTTTATAAACACGAGCTGGAAGAGTGGAATCTGCGTGAAGATGTCCGTTTAGTGACCACTGTCGATCCGGGAGGTGATACCCCGGACTGGAAAGGAGAAGTTGGCTTTGTTCCATCTGTGGTGGAAAAGTTGAGTCCCTCTCCTGAAAATACCATTGCAATAGTTTGCGGCCCTCCTGTCATGATCAAGTTTACATTCCCGGTGCTTCATAAATTGGGATTTGCCCCCGAAAATATCTATACCACTTTGGAAAACCGTATGAAATGCGGAGTGGGCAAGTGTGGACGATGCAATGTTGGCAAACTGTATGTCTGCAAGGATGGTCCAGTCTTTACCGGCGCCCAGCTGCAGGAACTACCTGCGGAGTACTAGCAGTCACTTGGACGTCCCCAAATTTTCTGCAGGGAAAATCACAATGTGTTGTGATATTTGCTTGTTTTAATAGAAATTGTTTCTATCTTTGTGAAGAATCACAATATATTGGGATTATGAATAAAATAGGGGAAGATATTAAGGCACGACGCAAGATGCTTCGCATTACTCAAAGGACTCTTGCCGAACTTGCAGGTGTAAGCATTAACACATTGACTAAGATTGAGAGAAGTGAAGCCAACCCATCATACGACGTGCTGGAAAAAGTACTTGACACTCTTGGATTGGAGATTAAAGTCGTTGTAAAAGGGAAATAAATAACGTATGAGAAAAGCAGCAGTATATCTTAGAGGCGAATACGCAGGAGTACTCACAGAGGTTTCTCGCAAGGAGTATCTATTCAGATATGATGATGATTACTTTGCTAATCCAGACAAACCTGCAATCAGCCTTACCTTGAGTAAGACGCAGCAGGAGTATCGTTCAGAATACCTATTCCCGTTCTTCTTCAACATGTTGTCGGAAGGTAATAATAGAATAGCACAATCAAGAACTCTTCACATTGACGAGAACGATCATTTCGGCATATTGCTGGCAACAGCACAGACCGATGTGCCAGGTGCTGTAACCGTTAAACCCTTGTAAATTATGAACACATTAGACAGATGCCCATCGACTTTAGCGGCAGGGTTTGACACATATTCTCCTATTGCCAGGAAACGATTGTTCGGGGGACAGCATATTTCACCAATACTTCCATACGAACCGATTGATACGAATAAAGAGGAAGCAAAACTCTTCCAGAAGAATAGAGAAAGAATATCGTTGTCTGGTGTACAGGGTAAGTACTCAATGGTTCTTAGAGATGGTAGATTTGAGTTATCACATGGCGACGAACAAGGAACATACATACTTAAGCCCAAATTGAGTGGATATAGCAATAGAGACTTTAGTCCAGCGAACGAAAATCTTACCATGCAGCTTGCAGAACAAGTTTATCATATAGAGACTGCGGCAAATGGGCTTTGCTTTTTTTCAAATGGCGAAATGGCTTATATTACAAAGCGATTTGATTTTGCCTCCAATGGCACTAAGTATCGTAAAGAGGATTTCGCTTCGCTAGCAGGTTTTACATCTGAAAATGCTGGGAAGAATTATAAATATGATATTCTTAGCTATGAAGAGGTGGCATTACTTATAAAAAAATTTGTTCCTGCATGGAGAGTCGAGATGTTAAAGTTCTTCAATATAGTCATATTCAACTTCTTATTCTCAAATGGTGATGCTCATATAAAGAATTTCTCTTTGCTTGAAACACAGGACGGCGATTTCAAACTCGCTCCAGCGTACGATCTTATCAATATAAGAATACACCTACCAGACGATGCTATCTTTGCTCTCGATAAAGGTTTGTTCAAAGGAGGAGACCAAACATTTAGTCCAATGGAGATATATACAGGGAAGTCATTTATTGAGTTTGGTAAGAAAATAGGCCTCCCGGATAATATGGTCAAAAAAGAGTTGGATAGATTCAGCGCATCGTATGACAAGGCGGAAAAACTGATTGCAGATTCATTCTTGTCGGATGAACTGAAATCTCAATACGAGATAATGTATCATACACGGCGGGATTCTTACCTCAAAAATGTATAAAAAGTTTCAGTAATGTTTCACCACACTGTTGTAAGTGGGCAAAGATACAACAAAGGATTTAGTCGGTCAGCATGGATAGAGGGAGAGGTCTATAATCCGGGAAGTTCTTTTTGAAAAACTGCTTGGCACTCAATAAATGGCGGAGCACCTGTGTTGCCAAGCTCTGCAGGCTACGACGATATGAAAAATATAGAATTGAGAAACGAATTCGTTTCCGACATCCGGAACATAATAACTAAAAATCCCGCGTTTTTGTAACCATATCTACTCCATATCTCCTTCAGATGCACCTTCTTTTCCCTTATAGATGTACGGTATCCTGAAGATATCGAACACGAGTCTCTGTGCGGATGTTGGAGTTGTGTAAACGTCTTTGTATTTGCCTTCGAAGTGTACCATTGCGTATGTTTCCACCTTTCGGAGCATATCGTGTTCTGACCAGTACCTGCGTTTCTTCTCTTCGACTGCACTCAACATCTTGCTAAGCTGTGCAATGATGATCAGAGAAATGAACGTAATGAAGATCTTGCCCTTGATTGTCTGCTCATTATGGTTTTTCAAACGTCTCAGGTCCAGAAGACTCTTTTCGTCATCGAAGTATAGCTCCACTCCATTTCGCTCACGATATTGCTCAAGGGCTTCATCTGCCGATTTAGCCGAGGTCGAGATCAATACCCAGTAACAGCTGTCGCTGTCTATGAACTCCTGTATCGCATCATCGTTGTAAGTCACCTTGCGACCACGTGCCGGAGTATCCTTGACAATAAAGTACTGATTATACAAAGAGCTGTGAGATTCGATAAGTCTGTTCTCTTCCAGTTTTGCATGCTTGTGCGCCCAGAGTTTGAAGAACGTGTTGATCTCATCGTCTTTCAGTCTCTCAAGCAACTCAGATACTCTTTGAGAGCTAAGTCTAAGGTCGCCGGAACCACGCTGGTCAAGCCAATCTTCGGCATTGCTCAATGCTTTGCCGCGGCAGACCTGATAGTAAGCCAGACCAATAATCTTCTTCGCATCTCTCTCGCCCATGCTTTCGGTCAATATACAAGAGATACCTGTTTTCCTGTCACTTTGTCCAGAACGAGAGTCTCGCCTACGAAAGTAGTGGTAGAAACCTCCTTGGGCTTATTCGAATCAGCAGTCAGTTCTTGTATCTTTTCACGGGTTTTATAGTACCTGTTGTAAATCGGTTTGCCATTAGAGCCTAATTTACCGATACATGTGCGCTTGTGTGTCGAATAGCCCTTTTCTTTGTCCCAATATGACTCATCCTCATAGAGATAGACCGTCCCACTTTGTTTTGACCTTATTTCAATAATCCTTTTTTCCATGACAATTTAAATATGGTTATAAATGTAACCACATTACTTTTCTACAACCTCCCCTTCTCTTCGTTATTTGAAGACCTTACTATATTTCTTCGGCTATTCTTATTGCCAAAATTCCACGATATTGTAAATAAAAAAGACCTTGTATCATAATAGTTATTATACACTTGTTTTACACCATCGCTCTTATATGTATATTCGGGTTCAGCTGTCTTAAAGATATCAGAAATTTCCAACTTAGCTTCTATTCCTGTTTTCTCGTGTATATACTTAAACGCAATATCCGCCTGAAACGCATTATTCCTTTCGCGGTAGTCGTACAATCCGGGTAAGTATTCAGCCAAATTGCAATCAAATCTAAATTGTTTTCCTATAGAAAATGAGTTATACAAATAAAAAGCTCCACGGTATCCGGAAATATTCTGGAATTCTTGTCTTTTTGAATGATACAAATTTCTGGAGAAATCACATTGTAGTACGGTCATATACCATTCAAAAGGAGAGACATACTTGTAAATATTTATTCCCCATCTTTTTACATCCAGAAAATTGTTAGCCGTTTCCGCCTGTTTTAAAACATCGTCATAATCCAGAATAACCAGTTTCCCTATTTTATTGGTTTGGCTTGTATAATATAATCGGGTACTGAAGGAGTCACTGAATAGATAGTTCAATTCAATATTATCGAAATAAGAAGGGCGCAAGAAAGGGTTACCTGCCGAATAACTATATTTGGTAATGTACCACTTGAAAGGGTCTAAATACTTAAATGGAGGTCTCTCTATTCTATTGGAATATTGTAGAGATATTGTACTACTTTTACCAAGTTTATATAGGATACTAATTGTGGGGAAAACATGAAAGTAGTTATTATTAACCTTCTCTGAATAATTGACAGACTCACCAGTAGTATAAGTAAACTCGGAACGAAGTCCTGCCTTAAAAGTCCAATTACTTATTTTTCTTTCACCACTAAGATAGAAAGCATTAACATTTTCCTTATATCTGAATGTATTATAATCTTCGAATTGACCAAGATAGCTATCTGTCGATTGCGTATTGATATGGGAAAATTTTGCTCCGGTATTAAATGTACAGGAGAAAAGAGCGAATTCAAGATCGGCTGTAGCTGTTATTATATCGTAATCAACCTCACCATATGCCCCATAAAGCTCTTGCGGAGAGTATAAACCGCCGCTAAATAAAGAAGATGAAAAATTGCGGCTTGTTTTCACATCATTTCTCAAGTAATTCGTATTAATCGAAAAGATCGTGCTGTCGTTTATCTGATAGTTAAAGAATAGACCAGAGTTGATATTTTCGGTATTACTACTGGTCTTGCCATTAGACAGCATAACCGAATCAACAACAGATGTCATTGTATTCACATACTCTGTTCTATTGTCTATATCAGAAATCTTTTCACTATTATGCAACGGGTAAGAGAAGTCAATAGCTATCTTCGTTTTCTCGTTGAACTTGTAAGCCAAATCAAGGTTAAACATAGCAGATGTCATATTCCAACGCTTAGGATTAAACGTTGAAACTGTGGCTTTTGGATAATAACTCAGATAACTTGTCCTGTTCAAATAATTAATATTATCATAGGACAATGTACCATCAAAGAATACTTTGGAATTATTGTATCCTATATAGGCCGACCCCATATATGATGAATATGTATTCTGCCCATAACTTCCTTTAATAAGCCCCTTAATTCCTGTTGGCAGTATGGTCTTAGTTGCAATTCTTATTACTCCAATATTCCCTTCCGCGTCATACTGTGACGGAGGAATAGTCATAACACGAATGCTCTTAATGTTATTTACCGGTATTGAATTAAGATACGATACAAGAGACCTTCCGTCCAGTCTGACAAGCTTATGATTAATGAAGACCTTAACACCATCCTTTCCAACCATACTCAAAGATCCGTTTGAAAGCTGTAAAGATGGAACGGTTTTTAAGAGGTCCGATATTGCTTTGCCTTTTAGATTGACATTACCATTAAATACTATTTCATAACCATCTGGGAGAATTGATAATAGTTGATTATGCGCGACAACAATAACCGAATCGAGCTGCCAAGTTTTTGTCGAATCGCTAATGGAGATGGGATCCTGTGCTGATAATATAGCGGCCTGTATCACGAAACTACCCAGTATTATATATCTAAGGTTCGTTTTCATCCCGATAACCTTTTATCGTTTAAATAAAATTAATATTATCACTGATATTTGTGCTGTACCATAATTTAATATACATTTTTATCATAGACTCCCAATATAGTTTTTCTATAATACACATATATTCATATGGTTTTGCAACATCATTATTTTTTAATTTGTTTAAAGCAAAACAGCCGCCAGAACATAGGTATTTTACCCAGCAGTCTTCACAGGTTCGGTAACAGTCAACCGGTTTGGCAAAAAATCCCTCTCTGATAATTTTATCATAATTTATTATAGAATAAATACTCCCAACGGACAACATAGGGGAATTAGAATTCATTGTACATGTGTAAATCTTGCCATCAAGATCTACAATAAAGCCATTGATACTAGCACTACAAGCAATTTTGTTAGTCAGCCCATAATGAAGCCTCTTTAGGTCCAATATGATATTTTCTGAATAAACCTTCTCGTTTGCAATAATCTTCTTTTTATACACATCAAGCACACCCTCTAGCTGAGAAGAGAAGTCTTCAAGTTCGCTAATTTTTGGCATATACCGTCCATCGAATGAGTCAGTTGCAAAATCAAATTTAAAGGATATTTTATTGTCCTCAAAAAACAAAAAAGCATCCAACATATTCTTATTACATGGCTGAATTAGAGCTTTACACTTATAATCAATATCATTGAGTTCTAACTTTCTTAAATTATTATAAACATCCTCAAAAATTCCTCTGCCGTCTTTATACACGCGTGATGCGTTTGTTCGTTTACTACCATCAAAACTTATATAAAGAGTTACCTTATTCTTCTTTATAAACTCCATCATTTCGTCTGTCAATGTCGTCCCATTCGTAGTCAATTCAAAAGACACATCTTTGAAACCTCCTGCAAAACAGAGTTCTGGAATCATTTTTAATAATTCGAAGTTCAAAGTTGGTTCTCCTCCGCCAATAAAGTATAATACAATATGATGATCTTTCTCATTTTCGAAAAACTTCAATATGTCAATAAACCTTTCTTTCGTTAGTTTCTGTATTGGCTTTTTAGAAGCAGTAAGATAGCAATAGCCACAATTAAGATTACATCCACTAATTATATTGATGCCTATCATGCTCTTCGGCCTTACCTCAATCTGTTTCTCATCAAAATCCTTGATTTTGTTTGCATTTATTAGCTTTTCTTTAATAATACGACTAATGTCAAGCGAATCATCCTCTATCTTGATGATTTCAAAATCATCGACACAGAAATAATAACAAGAATTGTTAACTTCAATTTTTTTATATCTATTATCCATAATAATATTAATCTGTTAAATAAGGTCAGTGGCTGAGGCAAAAACATTCAGCCAACTGACCTCCTTTTCTACTTATCCATTCCTGTGATAAGGGCAACTTCCACAAAGGTTATCTGTATTTCCCGCAGATGGCCCATCCTCATCAATTGAGCTCGGACCGTCACCAAAGCCTCCCTTGATAGAACGTAATTGCTCACCGTTAAGAGAAACATAGCCTTTGGTTCTACTCTCTTTGTTTGTTTTCTTTTTCATGATTTGAATAATTTTGGTATCACCTACTCTTTTCAGGATTTTCGAATACTCCTACAACTTTGATGAAACGGATCAACCTTTTCCCGGGTATAGGTAATACGCTTTCAAAATCTGTGATATAAAGATATTTAACTAAATTCCAAATTCCAAATTTTTGTTACATTTCGTTATTTTTTTCTTTTTACTTAATGCCTCTGCCGAATCTTTCAATACAAAGATCAAAGCTTTCAGAGCTACTCAGAGAGGTGTCAGAGATATAAATTTTGTCCTCTTCAGGTTATGTAAAATTTTTGCCTGATTTTATTGCTCCACCTGGTTTTGTAATGGTCTAAAAAATTGGGGCAGGAATTAATAAACAATTAAATTTCTGTTACTATGAAAAGGTCAAGAAGAAAATTCACATCTGAATTCAAAGCCAAGATAGTCTTGGAGGCAATCAAGGAACAAAAGTCTCTGAGCGAACTTGCTGAATAATTTGAATTACATCCTAATCTGATTCCCATTTGGAAGAGAGAGTTTATGGACAATGCAGTGAAAGTCTTCAGTAAAGGAGATGAAATTAAAAATACCATTGAAGAGGTTGAAAAGAAGAAAGAAGAGTTTTTCAAGCAAATCGGACGATTAAAAGTAGAGAATGACTGGCTTAAAAAAAAGTACTATAATACCGTTGGATCAGCGCAGAAATATGTTGGACAGAGAACACAAAGAATTAAGCCTGTGGAATCAATGCGATTTATTGAGCATTAACAGAAGTTCTCTTTACTATACATACACCATCAACGGCAGATCCTGTTGAATTGGATATTAGGAGACAAACAGATTCACTCTATACAGAAGATCCTTCAAGAGGTACCCAACGAATGGTGGAGCTTGTCCAACACAATAACTGCTGAACGGGTTGTTAAAGCGATAAAAGCGGCCATTGAAAAGAACGGAACACTGGAAATAATGTATAGATGAAATAGAAAGTATACATGAAAACATTATTTAACGTGAGTTCGATATAAGATTAGAACAGTAGTAGTTGTTTATCAGGTTGAGTTTCAACTTGCAAAGCTGGTTTTTTGGGGAAGAAACACTAAGCTGATAATCCGGCAATAAGATTTACCAATTCGATCAAAACCCGTTTGCGAATGAGCACTTTGTCAGCAACGCTCATCAGTGAATTTTTCATATTGTTCTTTAATTTGGTTATCAGTTGTATCCCATTGACAAACAGGTGGTCAAAAAAATAACCATGGGAAGAAGTACCTCTGTGATTGATATAGAAGTGCTTGAAACACTTGTATCCACTCAGTCTGCATCATTAATCCGGTTTAGTTTGTTCCTTTGCCTGCAATGGGTATCAGCAGGCAAAACATTTGTTTGTAATGTGTCATCGGTGAGCATAGCGTAAATGTTTAGTATTTACGCTATTCACCAAATAATCAGTGGATTATATTCGTAAAAATATCTATCCCTTATATCGAACTCACGTTAATATAATTGAAATAAATTTAGGATCTGTGGAAATAATTTGGGAACAATTATTATTTTTGCGTTGTAATTAAATGCTCCGAAATATGAAAGTTACTGCATTCATTCGCAAAACAGCGAAAAAGAACGACACAAACAGTATTGCCACAATCTATTTTAGACTGCTTTTCCCGCATCCGTACATTCTTTTACTGGTGCAACGACAATAAAAAGTGCACGAATAAGCCATTCGATGATTTTCCGCTCGAAGAGTGTACCTA
>JBAYMP010000040.1:0-21219 GCA_041663505.1 Bacteroidales bacterium
GCCAGTATCCTTAATGGCGCGCATATGACGAGGGGCAATATACCCTGAGGCACCAATCAACGCAAAATTTTTCACAACATCATTTTTTAAAGCACCACAAATATACGCAAAAAGAGCTAAAGTGATACTCGGGCGGTACAAGGGAACGTAAATTGTATATAAACGCAAGTTGCATCCCTTGGTCACCTTGTGCTTATTTTTCTCTATAGAGTGTCTTCCGGTCCGATGGGAATGTAGGGGCCATCCTTAGCTTCGAATATTGCTGTGCCGTTTGCTATAACTTCAAGATTATGAAATACTCCGGCAGGAATCTCAAGCCCGTAACTACCATCGCAGGGGTCCAGAAGATAGCTCTCTTTCAGAGTCTTATCATCGTTATAAAGATATACCTTTATTGCCCCTCTTAGAACAATATATGATTCAGAAATTTTTTTGTGCCTGTGAATAGAAATCTTGGTTCCCGGTTCAAGGGCGTTGATCATCTTTTGGGCGTTGGAGTTATATGACTCATGAAGATTGAAGTTCATCCTAAGGCGGGGAGACTCCTTTGCCTGGCTGGTTATATTATCCAGAAGACTATTGTCTATAAGAATTGTGTTTTTCATAGTACATCTTTACTATACATCTTTTTTACTATACATCTCCTGGTAATAGCGTTGATAGTCGCCTGAAGTGACATTGTCCAGCCACTCCTGGTTTTCAAGATACCAGCAGACCGTGCGCTCCATTCCCTCTTCAAACTGGAGTGAGGGCGACCAGCCTAACTCTTTATGCAATTTGGTGGAGTCAATGGCGTAGCGAAGATCGTGACCAGCCCTGTCTGTAACAAATGTTATGAGCGAATCACTCGTGCCTGCCGGTCGTCCTAACTGCTTGTCGACAACCCTTATCATCAGCTTAATAAGATCTATGTTCTTCCACTCGTTAAATCCGCCGATATTATAAGTCTCACCAACACGACCACGGTGAAAAATAAGGTCTATCGCCACTGCGTGGTCTTCTACATAGAGCCAGTCACGGATATTTTCGCCTTTTCCATATACAGGAAGGGATTTGTTATGGCGTATATTATTGATAAACAGAGGTATAAGTTTTTCGGGGAATTGATAACTCCCATAATTGTTCGAGCAGTTGGAGATCTTTACAGGAAGAGCGTAGGTGTCGTGAAATGCGCGCACGAAGTGATCCGATGAGGCTTTTGAGGCTGAATATGGGGAGTGTGGGTCGTACTTTGTGCTCTCAAGGAAAAATGTACCGTCATTTTGGAGTGATCCGTAAACTTCATCGGTAGAGACGTGATAGAAAAGCTTTTCTTCAAAGGAGTTCTCCCAGTAAAGACGAGCAGCCTGCAACAGTGTAAGTGTGCCCATAACGTTGGTTTGAGCAAATGAAAACGGGTCTTTGATAGATCTGTCTACATGGGATTCTGCTGCCAGATGTATTACTCCGTCTATCTGATTATCTGCAAATACTTTTTTGATAAATTCGAAATCGCAGATATCGCCCTTGATAAACTTGTAGTTGCTTCTATGCTCTACATCCTTTAGATTGGCCAGGTTGCCCGCATATGTAAGCTTATCAAGATTGATGATACGGTATTGTGGGTATTTATTTACCATTAACCGCACGAGGTGGGACCCGATAAATCCTGCACCACCTGTTATCAATATGTTTTTCATCCGTAAATAATTTTAATTTCATAGGTTGTCAATACAGCTATGCAACGATGTGCGCCAGTAAGGAATCTCAATCCCGAAAGCTGTCTTTATCTTACTTTTATTGAGTACGGAAAAAGCCGGTCTTTGAGCCTTTGTGGGAAACATTTCGCTTGTGACAGGCATAACCTTGCATTTTAGACCTGAATAGCTTACAATTTCGGTTGCAAAGTCGTACCAGGAACAGACACCTTCGTTAGAGAAATTGTAAATGCTGTTGATTTTTTCGTTAAAACCAGCTTTTTTATTGTTGTTTTGGTCAACAATGATTCCGATGGCCGAGGCAAGATCGGTGGCATTAGTAGGGGAGCCTATCTGGTCGAACACGACATTTATTGTATCCTGTTCAGAGGCAAGACGCAGGATTGTTTTAACGAAGTTGCCGCCATAGGTTGAGTAGAGCCAGGATGTCCGGATTATTATGTAGCGGCAACCGGACGCGGCAATGACATTTTCTCCTTCAAGTTTGGTGCGGCCGTAAACAGAGAGGGGCGAGGTTTGATCCTTCTCTCCATATGGGAGCGGACCATTTCCGTCAAAGACATAGTCAGTAGAAATGTGAATGAGCAGCGCCCCAGCTTCTGCCGCAACAGCGGCAAGAATACCGGGCGCCTCCCCATTGACCCTCTGTGCAACCTCGGGATTATCTTCTGCCTTGTCCACAGCTGTGTATGCTGCGCAGTTTATTATTATACCAATGTTATTATCATTCACATACCGCCGCACAGCATCTACATTACATATGTCCAATTCTGCAATATCGGTATAGCAAACGTTAGGTGTTGTACCTGATGATTCAAAAAGCCTGTAGAGTTCGCAACCAAGTTGTCCGTTAGCACCTGTGACCAGAATTCCGCCCATTTTTAATAGAGTTTTTGGTTATAGTCGAAAAGTGTGGCATCCATTAATGAGGGGTGCTTTTTATCCCGCTCACTCAGGATAATATCCGAGAGTGGCAGTTTCCAATTTATGTTCAAAGCAGGGTCATTCCAGCGAATTGCCCGCTCATATTCAGGAGCATAATAGTTATCTGTTTTATATTGGACAATTGTTTTATCACTCAATACCAGAAAACCATGAGCAAACCCCCTCGGGACAAATAACTCTCTTTTATTTTCCGATGATAACTCAATCGCAACATGATGCCCGAATGTAGGAGCCCCAACTCTTATATCAACTGCGACATCAAGAATTCTGCCTAAAATAACGCGCAAAAGCTTAGATTGACAATAGGGAGATATTTGGTAATGAAGTCCGCGCAAAACCCCGTAGGAAGAGCAGGATTCATTATCCTGAATAAATCTGGTATTGCAAATCTCCTTCTCGAAACGGGATGCAATAAACGATTCCATAAAATACCCCCGGGAGTCACCATGTACCTTTGGGTCTATAATAAATACTTCCGGAATTACTGTGGGGGTGAAAATCATATTGCTTGTAATTTATATGTTTTTGTTGAATTCTATCTTTTTAACAGACTGAGAAGGTATTGGCCGTATTGATTTTTGATCATAGGTTGTGCAAGTTCCTCAAGCTTCTGATCCGTAATCCATCCGTTACTGAAAGCTATCTCCTCCAGACATGCAACCTTAAGACCTTGACGTTTCTCTATAACCTCAACAAAGGTTGAAGCATCTGACAAAGAGTCGTGAGTACCGGTATCCAGCCAGGCAAAACCTCGCCCAAGCAGTTGAACTTTAAGCTTTTCATCTTTAAGAAACTCTTGATTCACTGTTGTTATTTCAAGCTCTCCGCGTGCAGATGGCTTAGTTCTTTTTGCCACTTCCACTACTTTATTGGGGTAAAAGTAAAGACCAACTACTGCATAATTACTCTTGGGTTCCTTTGGCTTCTCTTCAATGCTTAAAACTTTACCATTCCGGTCAAATTCCACCACTCCATATCTCTGAGGATCGTTCACCCAATAGCCGAATACAGTAGCTTTTGCTTCTTGTTCGGCGGTTTTGACTGCCTCCAGTAACATATTGGAAAAAGATTGTCCGTAGAATATATTATCGCCAAGAACCAGACAAGCAGAGTCATTGCCGATGAATTTTTCTCCAATTATAAACGCTTGTGCAAGTCCATCGGGCGATGGCTGCTCTGCGTATTCCAACCGGACACCATAATCACTGCCATCGCCCAGCAACCTGCGAAAACCAGGCAGATCTGCCGGTGTGGAGATAATGAGAATTTCCCGTATACCCGCCAGAAGCAGTACAGAGACAGGATAATAAACCATCGGCTTGTCATAAATAGGAAGCAACTGTTTTGAAACCCCCTTAGTGATAGGATAAAGACGTGTTCCTGAACCTCCGGCCAATACAATGCCTTTCATAGTTAAGATTTTAAAAGGAAATTAATAAACAAATGTAACAATTTTTTCACATAATTTGCGTCTCCATGTGATCTCCATGTGATTTCCATGTGATTTATCTTTTGGTACAAATTTTGCAGCTTTAAAAGCTAAATAAATAATAAATTAATTATTAACTAAAAAATTAGTATTATGAGATTTAATAAAAAAGTGGAAGAGGTATTGAATAAACAGATCAATGCCGAATTCTGGTCAGCATATATGTACCTGTCTATGTCTGCATATTTCGAAGCAAAGGGGTTAAAAGGGTTTGCAAATTGGATGAGAGTACAATATCAGGAAGAGGTTACTCACGCAATAAAGTTTTATGATTATATTCTGGGTCGTGGAGGAAATGTTAAGCTGGAAGCCATAGCAAAGGTACCTACCGACTGGAAAGGAATTGTGGATGCTTTTAAGGAGACCTATAACCACGAGTGCAAGGTTACTGAGATGATTCATAATTGCTATGAAGTGGCTATGAGCGAGAAAGATCACGCAACCTCAAATATGCTTCAATGGTATATAAACGAACAGGCTGAGGAGGAACATAATGCACAGACAATTCTGGATCAGCTTAACCTTATAGGAGAGAACGGACAAGCGATTTACCTGCTGGACAAAGAACTTGCTACCAGAGTTTTTGTAGATTCAACTAAAACTGCCAACTAACTTAAAAGGTAAGTAGGGAAAGAAAAAATTTTTAAGGGGATGCATTTTGCATCCCTTTTTTTGTAAATTTGTCGGACTGTATTCAAAAAGGCAACATTACTAATAACAATTCTATGGTCCTGGGTTTAATCCAAAATATCGCAACTTTACTGGCATTTAGTTTATTGTACGACTTGGTCTGGGGCAGGGAAAATCGTTTCAACAAAATACTGTACAAAATTCTCTTAGGCATTGTAATTGGTGGTATAGGTATTATCCTTATGATGACTCCTTGGGTAATGACGCCAGGAGTGGTTTTTGATACCCGTTCAATTTTACTTGTTAACACAGGCCTCTTTTTTGGCCCTGTCCCAACATTAATAGCAGTTCTGATAACCGCTTTATTCAGAGTTTATTTGGGAGGGCCTGGTGTCTATATGGGTGTAGCCGTTGCCATTTCGTCAGGTGCAGTTGGGTATCTTTGGAAGAGATTCAATCCTGATTGGAGAAAAGGAAATTATATTATAGATCTGTTTAAAGTGGGTTTGTTAACCCACATAATTATGCTTTGCTGGACAATTCTATTGCCAAATGAGTTGATTCTTCTTACTCTTAAGAAGATAATATTTCCGGTACTAATAATCTATCCTCTCGGAGTCATAATGCTTGGACGGATTTTGATTGATAGAATGTCCGGGTGGAAAATGAAAAATGAACTTAAACTGACGGGAAAGAGATATGAGACATTCATAAATGCCAATAAAGACTGTATGTTTGTCAAAGATGAACAGTTTAGGTACATCATTGCGAATGACAAAATGTGTGAGTTCTTTAATAGATCAAAAGAGGAGATTATAAACAAAACAGACTCTGAGCTGGATTCCCTGAATCTTATCGCTCCTTGTCCATTTTCGGATAAAAGAGCTTTGGAAGAAGATAAATTATTCACAGTAGAGGAGAAGCTGGGAGAGAGTGTGTACGAGATAACCAAGTTCCCGGTTTTTCTTAGCAAAGAGAAGATAGGGGTCGGCGGAATTATGAGGGATATTACTGAGAGTAAAAAGAAGAGAGAGCTTCAGCAGGTTTTACTGGATATTTCCAGAATATCCATTGAAGATACAGATCTGAGAACTTTTCTCGGGAAGATCCATTCACAAATGCGCAGGGTAATAAAGTCTGACAATGTTTATATTGCGCTGTACCACAGCGACGAGAATAAATACAGTTTCCCTTACTATGTGGACGAGTATGATAAATTTGAGAGTGACGAGAAGATATCCTTAGAAAATTCATTGACCGATTATATAAGAGTGAGTGGAAAAGGGAGGCTTATCACAGTTGAAACAGAAATAGAAATTGAAAAAGAGTACCATCTTGAGATATTCGGGGAATACTCTCCGGTATGGATGGGGGCACCATTAATGAACTCCTCGTTAAAAGAGGTGATAGGTGTAGTGGTTGTTCAGGATTACAAAAATGCAAACACATACAATCAGGAAGATTTGCTTATCCTGGAAATTGTTGCAAGCAATATCGGAACGTTCATCGAAAGACTGACCAATCTGAACAATCTTAAGGCAGCAAAGAAGAGAGCAGAAGAGAGTGACCGGCTCAAATCTGCATTTCTTGCGAATATTAGCCACGAGATCCGTACACCAATGAACGGAATTATCGGTTTTACAGATGTATTAATGGAAGAGATTACCGACGAAAAACAGAAGGAGTATGTCTCAATCATTAATAGTAGTGCCTACAGATTGCTGAACACTGTTAATGATGTAATAGACGTTGCAAAAATTGAAGCAGGCCAGGTTGCCGCTCATAATGAACTCTTTGATGTAAATGATGTTTTGAATGAAGTTTACTCCTTTTACAATAATATAAAGCTCCCTTTTGAATTTATCCTTTCTACACCATCGAAAGGGAAGAGAGAGATAAGAACCGACAAGACAAAATTACTCCATATCTTTTCAAATCTTGTAAGCAATGCTTTCAAATTCACCTCAGATGGGGCTGTCGAATTCGGTTATGAAATTGACAACAATCAAATGATTTTCTTTGTTAAGGACTCCGGATTGGGAATATCCAAAGAGGATCAGGATAAGATTTTCAATCGCTTCTACCAGGTTGGTGGAGGAAATCAACGAATCTATGAGGGTACAGGACTCGGGCTTTCAATAGTTAAAGAGTATGTAAATCTTTTGGGTGGAACAATTTGGGTTAAGTCGGAACCTGGGACCGGTACCCAATTTTTCTTTACAATATGCTCAGAGGCAGAGGCCGACTAAAGCGCCCGATGTTCCTACAGACTCCAATATTTCATTTTGCAGATTTTGTTCCGGTAAATACCTTTCACATCTACAAAGACGGCATTGTCGTTGACAAATGGAAGAAAGTAATTTTCGTCCAGATCCCGATACTCCTGGTGCGATACAGTGACAACGATTGCATCATATCCGCCGGCTGGTTTCCCGAGAAGTTTAATTCCGTACTCTTGCCAGACATCTTCTGCAGAAGCGTAAGGATCAACCACATCAACAACACAGCCATAATCCTCAAGTTCCCTGATAATGTCTACAACCTTAGAGTTGCGTATGTCTGAAACATTCTCCTTAAAGGTAAGTCCCATAACAAGAACCTTTGCTCCCAATACACTTTTGCCCTCTGCAATAATCTGTTTTACAATTTTTTTGCCTATATACCCACCCATTGTGTCATTAATATACCTGCCTGCATTTATTATTTGAGGATGATATTTAAGCTCTTTCGCCTTGTGTACAAGATAATATGGATCTACCCCAATGCAATGTCCACCCACCAGACCCGGAAAGAAATTCTGAAAGTTCCACTTAGTACCGGCAGCCTCCAGAACGTCAAAAGTATTTATACCGATACGGCTGAAAATTATTGAAAGCTCGTTCATCAAAGCTATGTTCACATCCCGCTGGGTATTCTCTATAATCTTGGCGGCTTCTGCAACCTTGATGCTCGGTGCCCTGTGGACACCTGGAGTTATTATTGACTTGTAAACTGCAGCAATGGTCTCCAGAGCGTCAGAATCACAGCCTGACACAATCTTCACGGTATTTTTGAGTGTGTGTACCTTATCTCCCGGATTGATCCTTTCAGGGGAGTAGCCAATCTTAAAATCAATGCCGGACTTTAGACCGGAGAACTCTTCCAGTACCGGAACACAATCCTCTTCGGTGCAACCGGGATAGACAGTAGACTCATATATAACATAATCCCCTTTTTTCAAAGCCATACCCACAGACTTGGAGGCCGAAAGCAGAGGCGTAAGATCGGGTTGATTATGTTTGTCTATGGGTGTAGGAACAGCTACAATAAAGAACGAAGCCTCCCTTAACTTATCTATTGATGAAGTAAACTCAATATCGCAATTTTTAAAGCTTTCAGGTCCATATTCATTTGTCGGATCTATCCCCATCCTCAATTTTGAGAGTTTATTCTCATTTATGTCAAATCCTACAACAGTATATTTTTTGGCAAATTCCAAAGCGATTGGCAGTCCGACATATCCTAACCCTACCAACGCTAGTTTGGCTTTCTTGTTTTTGAGTTTATCGACCATTCTATTATTAATTTATTTTGGTGCAAATGTATAAAAATTGATGCAACTTTTTCTTAATATCTCCTTATAAACTCAAAAGGCTTTGTGAATGGGTAGAGCATTGCCTCAGGCAGAACGCCGCTCCAGGGTTTTCCTTCGGGAGAGAGGGGCTTGAGATAAAGATCCATTAACTCTTTTTTCTGTTTCATCTGGCCTGAAATACCAATTTTGCGAAGTTTGCAGAAGGGTTTCCAAGGTGACTTCCAGGCGTGCCAAAGGTGAAACCATGTCCAGACCCAATAGAACCATAATGAAGGTTTACTTTCTGAACGGTTCACCGCTTCAATGGCCATTTCACTGCAGGCCAGATGGTCGAATGGCCAGAACTCCAGAGGGTCGGTGGCAAAAACTGCTTCCGGGTTAAGGCTGTCAATCAGCTCTTTGAAGTGCGTTACCCCTTCCTCAAATCCCGGTTTTCCCAGACGTGATACAATTGAATCCGGCAGGTGAAGACGGTGTATGGACTCCTTTTGTATGCTCAATCTCTGAGCAACTTTTTCTGACAGAGCAATACGCGCCTGTTTAGTCAATTCCTGATCCCGTGCTGCACCCGACCCTTCACCATCTGTCAAGTAGAGAATGTCAACCTTTCCGCCGCTCTGCAAGGTTTGTATCATCAATCCGCCTAAACCTATAACCTCATCATCGGGGTGGGGGGCAATGATTAGAATTGACTTGAAACTAATTGTCCCGGTAGATCTAAACAGACAAATTGTCTGGTATATAATTTTTGTAGCTGCTTTCTTTAAGATTTTTTTAAGCATAATATTTGGGGAATAGACATTATCTATACAATAAAGGTATGAATTTTTTGTTTAATGCGTCCCTACGTGATCCAAATATCCAAAAATCGTTACATTTGCAATTTCCATAGTAAACTAAGAAATAATGAATAAAACCGCCGACTACAGACTAACAATAATTGTTCCTGTATATAACGAAGAGGATAATATTTATTCCCTGGAATGCAAGCTATCGGAGTTTTTGGCACAGACTTCCAATTTCCCCACTTGTGTCCTGTTTGTAAACGATGGATCCAAAGATGACAGCATCAACCGGATTGTCGAAGTTTGCAAACGACAGAAAGATTTTTACTATCTCAGCCTGCAGAAAAACAGCGGGTTAAGTACTGCTGTGAAAGCAGGAATAGATTCCAGCTTTTCTGCCTATGTAGGCTATATAGATGCCGACTTGCAGACAACGCCAGAGGATTTTGGTCTTTTAATTCCGTATGTAGAAGATTACGAAATGGTTATGGGCATAAGAGCGAATCGCAAAGACTCTTTTGTAAAGAGTATCTCTTCTAAAATAGCCAACAGCTTTCGCAGGTTTATGACAAAAGATGGAATTGAAGATACCGGATGCCCGTTAAAAATTATGTGGACAGATTATGCAAAACGGATTCCCCTTTTTAACGGTATGCATCGTTTTCTTCCGGCACTTATTCAACTTCAGAATGGCCGCGTAAAACAGGTTCCAGTCAGACACTTTCCCAGAGTGGCCGGCGAGTCTAAGTACAACCTGAGAAACAGACTGGTAGCACCATTTATAGACTGCTTCGGGTATAGATGGATGAAAAAAAGATACATCAACTATAAAGTAGGACAGAACAACTTATGATCTATGTAATCGGGTTTCTGGCTCAAGCATTTTTTGCTGCCCGCACACTACTGCAATGGATTTTGTCGGAAAGGGCGAGAAAGGTCTTGTCGCCATCTATATATTGGATATTAAGTATTTTAGGCTCCTATCTTTTCTTTATATACGGATGGTTGCGGGACGACTTTGCAATTATACTGGGACAATTTATCTCCTACTACATCTATCTGTGGAATTTAGACCAAAAAGGACTCTGGAAAAAGCTACATATTATTTTAAAATTGCTTTTATTTGCTACACCTTTTATTGCCATAGTACTTGCCATAAACGATGCACAACTCTTTATCCACAACTTTTTACAGAATGACAAAATTCCTTTGTGGCTGGTGATTTTTGGTTCTATGGGCCAGATAATTTTTACCTTAAGATTTGTATACCAGTGGTTTTATTCAATGAAAAGAAAGGAATCACTTTTACCGTCAGGATTTTGGATTATAAGCCTTATAGGTTCAGGAGTAATTATCTCATATGGAATTATACGTTTAGACCCTGTACTGATCCTCGGACAGTCTTTCGGCTTTATTGCCTACATACGCAACATCTTTATTGACAGGAAGAGTAAAAACATCAATAATGCTTAGGATTAAAAACGGATGTTACAGGAATATTCTGTTTTACATAATGCTCATTATGGTTGTTTTCCCTATGTTTTTATTCAGAGATTACACTCTCAATGATGAGTTGAAGTACTTGAGCATTGCAGACGAGGCTCTGCGCAACGGAGACATCTTTACATTCACCAATCACGGAATTGATTATGCCGACAAGCCTCCGCTTTACATTTGGATAATAATGCTGGGTAAGTTGCTTTTCGGCACTCATAGTATGCTTTTTCTGGGTATTTTTTCTTTAATCCCGGCCTTAGTGGTTCTCCATGTAATGGACAAGTGGGTTAATAAACTTGTTCCTCGGAGCGATAGTCTTAACGGACAACTGATGCTGATTACCAGCGGATACTTTATCGGTTCTGCTGTGGTAATACGGATGGATATGCTTATGTGCATGTTCATCGTTTTGTCGCTTTATACCTTTTTCAGAATCTATAGTTCAGAAGAGAAACCCAGGGATAAGTATATGTTTGGAGTATATATCTTTATGGCGATATTTTCCAAAGGGCCTGTCGGAATACTGGTTCCGCTGCTGTCGACTGTGGCTTTTCTGATAATAAAAGGAGATATTAAAACCATAGGGAGGTATTGGGGCTGGAGAACATTCTCTATCCTGCTGGTCTGCTGCGGACTTTGGTTTCTGATGGTCTATCTGGAGGGTGGAACTGAATATCTTAACAACTTAGTGTTTAACCAAACAATCAACAGGGCGATAAACTCATTTCACCATAAGGAACCAATTTATTACTATCTTAAAGTCATTTGGTATTCACTTGCTCCGTGGTCATTTCTCTATATCGGGATTTTAATTGCCGGGTTAAAACAAAGGCTGATTAAAACAGATCTGGAGAAATTTTTTGTAACCATTGTTCTGACAACTTTTATTTTACTTTCTTTGGTAAGCTCAAAAATCGAAATATACATGTTGCCGGCTTTCCCGTTTTTTGCATATATAACAGTTCTGTGGCTCTCAAGGTTTAAGTCCCAAAAGTGGATGACACCACTTGTTGGATTGCCTGCATTTATATTTGCTTTAGCGCTGCCCGGAGTAATTGTGGCTTGTTTTGTACCTGGCATATCTGTAGATTTTCCTGTACTGAAAAATGTTTTTGTAATTGTAACAGCTCTTGTACTCTCTGCTTCCGGTATCTATTCAATCACAAATCTGTTCCGCTGCAAATTAAACAGGGCCATTTCCGTTACGGCCTACGGAATATTGGTAGCCATCTTCCTTTCCTCATTCGCATTTCCAAAAATGAACCCCAAAATAGGAATGGGGGAGTTGTGTTACAAGGCAAAAAATCAGGCTGACCAAAGGAGTATCCAGAACTACTACTTCTTTAATATCAACAGATTCGAGAATACTGATGTCTATCTTGGAGCAGAACCGAAAGTTGTTAATGAGGAGGAATTAAACTCTGCAATACCAAAAATCCAGTGGCCTGCGATTCTGTTTATCCGCCAAAAAGATATTGAACGGAATGCAGCATTATCCAAATTTATTTTAGAAAAAGAAAAATGTCGGGTTGGAGATTTCTTTTTTGTAATTTTATAGCTGCTCAATAAAGGGTGAGAATATGAAGATACTTATTACAGGTACAGCAGGTTTCATAGGATTCTATACTGCAAAGCATTTTGCCGGCCTGGGCCACGAAGTTGTAGGGTTAGACAACATAAATGACTATTACGATGTGGAGTTGAAACACTCTCGTCTTGCTGAGACAGGATTTGAGAAAAATTGTATTTCGGATAATCTGCCCGTACAGAGTTCAAAATACTCTAACTACAGGTTTGTTAAGGGAGATCTTGTAGATAAATCACTCATAGACAATTTGTTTAAATCCGAAAAATTTGATGTGGTATGCAACCTTGCCGCCCAGGCCGGAGTACGTTACTCAATTGAAAACCCTGATGCATATATTACATCCAATATTCTTGGGTTTTTTAATATTCTGGAAGCGTGCAGACACTACCCTGTAAAACATTTGGTTTACGCAAGTTCAAGCAGTGTATACGGACTGAACGAGAAGGTACCCTATAGCGAACAAGATAAAGTGGACTCCCCAATGAGCCTCTATGCTGCAACTAAAAGAAGTAATGAACTTATGGCACATGCCTACAGTAAACTTTACAATATTCCCTCAACAGGAGTTCGTTTTTTTACTGTTTACGGACCTTGGGGCCGGCCCGACATGGCACCGATTTTATTTATGAAGTCCATTATGGAGGGGCGGCCAATAGATGTCTTCAACTTCGGAGACCTTTACAGAGATTTTACGTATATAGATGACATTATCAAGGGACTCACGGCGATAATTCAAAAGGCCCCTTCTGCCTCATCTGCCGGATCACCACAGATACCTTACAAAATTTACAATATAGGAAACAGCAAACCGGTGGCACTTATGGATTTTATTGCAGCAATCGAGAAGAGTACCGGCAAGAGAGCCCTGATAAATTTTATTGAAATGCAACCGGGAGATGTCTATCAGACATACGCAGATACCACCGCCCTTGAGCAGGATTTCGGTTACAAGCCCGACACCCCGATTCAGAAAGGCATTGACAGATTGTACGACTGGATGCTTTGTCGAAGTTTAAAACACATGGGGACGCAAATTATGTGATCACACAATTTGCGTCCCCATGTTCCGTATAGATGGAATAAGGGGAGAGAGCACACCAATGAGAATCAATATCACGCCACCAATAACAAAGGCGTTGCTTATGCCTATTGTGTCGGCTATAAAGCCTGTTGCAACAAGACTGAACATCGCCGGAATCATTATCAGGCTGCCCTGAATGGAAAATACCCTTCCGAGTACCGCCGGATCCAGATTAGTTTGCAGCAATACTGTGAAAGCACCCCAGTATATTGCTGCGGCAATTCCACCTATTAAAGAGAAGGCAACAAAAAAGTAGAAACCTTGAGGAGGGAGAAAGCCGGAAAACGCAAAAGAGAGTCCCAAAATGATATACATAACATTTATCAGCAGCACATTGTTGAATTTGAATTTTGGAAGACTCATCAAACCACCGCCGATCAGCATTCCCACACCCCACGCAATCTCCACAATACTCATTTTGTAGGTATCTCCGCCAAAGTGATCCAAAGTCATCAGCGGGAACAGTGTTGAGACAGGTACCATGGCCAGACTGGCAAAGATTGTAAAGATAAACATCCACATAAGCCCCGGCCTTTTAACAACCTCATGCACTCCCTGTCTGAGTTCAGCAAAGAAACGCTGGAATTCAGTTTCTGATCCTTCCAAACTTTGTTTTTCCGCCCTGGTCTGTAGCACATCCCTGGGATTTGGAATATCCACAAACAGCAACGATCCGCAAGCAATGAGTGCTCCCAGCACATCGAACATCAAAACCCAAGTCATATCCAAAGCATTCACAAAAACCGCTGCGATTGCCGGAGCGGCTATTGTACTTACAGAGAAGAGCATATTATTGATCCCTGCCACCCGCATCAACTCACTTTGTGGCGCAAGCAGCGGAACCGAAGCCTCCATGGCCGGCGAATGGAAAGAACTCCCTATAGAGCGTAATGCCAGCAGAGCATAAATAAATCCGATTTCCGCCTTACCTATATAGAATAACACTGCCATAACTGCAGTCATTGCTGCAATGTAGAGGTCTGCCACTATCATAATCCGCTTTCTGTTCCACCTGTCAACCAAAACCCCGGTGAAGAGTCCCAGTACGAGTTGGGGCATGAGAGAGGCCAAGGTTGCAAATGCCAGCACTTGAGCCGAACCGGTTTGTACACTCAACCAGAAAATTACGGCAAAACTTACCACAGAACTGCTTATGGTGGAGAAAAGTTGTCCCGTCCAGATAAATGTAAAAGTTCTTTTCCAGTTTTGTTGTTCCATAGAATAACAAATATAGATAATTAATCACATTTATCACATGTGAAAAATGTGCTTTTTCAAATCTTCTAAGTTATTGGAAATCTTAATTGATTTTTTATATAAACCCATCAGAACCTTCATATCGGCGGGAATTTGCGCTTTCTTGCCGGTGGCCATCTCTACAGAATCGGAAAATTTGGCAGGATGGGCGGTCTCAAGGAAAATTCCAGCAGGTTTATCTCTTTTCGGGCGATTTTCCGGATACTCTTCCATAAAATTTTTCAGTGCCAGATAGGCAACGGCACCGTGCGGGTCTGCCTGGTAACCAAACTTTTTCTGCAATTCACTCAGAGCCTCACAGGTTTGAACATCGGTAAACCAATAACCTTTTATATCGGACGCGATATCTCTGTGACTATGCTTGTACAGATCGAGTATTCTGGCGAAGTTGCTCGGGTTCCCTACATCCATAGCATTTGTAATAGTGTGTTGGGTAGGACGAGGCTCAAAATGCCCCTCATTCAGATAATCGGCAACGGAATGATTTAAGTTGTTTGCTACAATAAATGTGCTTACGGATAACCCCATTCTTTTGGCGATCAGTCCAGCAGTGAGGTTGCCGAAGTTGCCGCTCGGAACGCTTATGGCAACCGGGCGTGCCCCGTGAAAGCAATCTGGTTGCCTCCATAATTGACCCACTGCATAAAGATAGTAAAACGATTGAGGAAATAGCCGTGCAAAATTTATTGAATTGGCCGAAGTTAGAGTAATACGACTGTTAATGTCTGCATCAGAAAAAGCCTGTTTTACCAAACGCTGACAATCATCAAAATCACCATCCACCTCAAGAGCAGTAATGTTCCCGCCCATAGTGGTTATCTGCTTCTCCTGAAATTCGCTGACCCTTCCAGATGGATATAAAATGACCACTCTTACCCCTTTGCGATTATAAAATGCATTTGCCACAGCACTGCCTGTGTCACCCGAAGTTGCCACCAATACTACGACATCGCGCTGCAGAAAATATTCAAAAAGTCCTGCCATAAACCTGGCACCCACATCTTTAAAAGCCATTGTGGGTCCATGAAACAATTCCAGAACAAAAAGATTTTCATCTAATTGTCTGAGCGGTATATCGAAATTCAGAGCGTTTGAAACTATCCGCTCCAATTCTGAAGTGGGAACATCATCGCCAAACATAGCTTTGGACGATTCAACAGCTATCTCCTGTAACCTTAATACGGGTAGCTCTTTGAAAAAGGCATCCGGCAGTTGAGGTATCCTTTCAGGCATATACAGACCGGAAATATTGGGCGAGCTCTTTAGTACGGCCTCCCTGAGAGACACTTTTTCCGACTGATCGTTTATGTTGTAGTATTTCATCTTCTTTCCAAAATTAAAGCACCCGGAGCATTCATCGGAGATATAAAGGCTTCGGACAGTAGTCCCGCTTCCGCAAAAGATCTGTCGATGACTTCCGCTATCAATAAGGCCATTGACTCTCCCTTACACAGGGCAAATATCGACGGACCGGAACCGGATATGCCGCAACCGATGGCTCCGGCATCAAGAGCAGCCCTTTTAGCCTGTTCAAAACCGGGAATGAGCATAGTACGTTTTGGTTCTGCCAGCAAATCGCTCACAGAACGGCCCAAAAGGTCGTAGTCTGCGATCAAAAGTCCTGTCATAAATCCGGCAGCATTTGCACACTGTTTTACTACATCGCGCATAGGAATATCCCTTTTTAAGACTCTTCTTGCATCTGATGTGTTAAGTTCAATATGCGGATGCAACACAGCACAATACAACTCATCGGGACAATGCACCTGAATAATATCTAACGGATCGTAGCTCCTTATCAATACAAAACCACCCAATAAGGATGGAGCAGCATTGTCGGCATGAGCAGCACCGCAGGCTACTCGCTCACCCTCCATCGCAAACTGTATCAGCTCTTTTACAGATAGCAAATTACCCAATAGAGCGTTTACAGCGAACACCGCGGCAACAGAGCTGGCTGCACTGCTGCCCATACCACTTCCGAGAGGAAGGTTCTTTTCCAACGCTATGCTAAGTTTTATATTCTGATTTCCGGTTGCTTTCAAATATGCATCTACTGCAACCCCTGCTGTATTTTTATCTCTTTGAGAAGGAATCAGGTGTGCATATTTACCCGACATTGCAATTTGGTTATCATCACAGCCCTCTTTTCCGGAATCCTTTGCAAGGACAATTGTTGCTTTGTCGCCACATCCTTGTATTGCAAACCCCATAATGTCAAAACCACAACTTACATTAGCGACGGTTGCCGGAGCGAAAGCGGTTACAGATTTATATTTTATCATACTTATTATATTATTTATATTTAACACATTACATTTCAGGCATTGCCTTTTCAAAACGACACCCTTATACTTTCGGCGATGCGGACAATGCCGGAAAGAAGTCCTGCCGCAACAGAATCTGTGTCATCTCCGGGACCTTTTACCACAAGCGGTGTTTTATTATAGTATCTGGTAGTTAAAACAATACAACTTTCTGAGTCTCCAGATTGGAAGAGAGGGTCCGACGGACTAACAGCCAGCAAAGAGACCCTGGCAGATCCGTTTTCTATTATGGCTCCATATCTCAACCTTTTGCCTTTTCCTATGGCGTTGGCATATAAATTATTAAATATCAGATCATAACCTTTTGCCGGAACCAGTGATTCCACAGAGATCTCATCCATCTCAATATTGAATCCACACTCTCTGGCCAAAATCAGACATTTACGAGCTACATCCACTCCGCGCAGGGCTTCCATTATCTCCTCTCTTGGGGAGTACCTCTCTTTTGTTGTCAGTACAAGTTCACTATAAACTTTATCGCCATCGTATTGTGAAATCAACCTGTTGACCGGGCCGGAAAACACAACCTCCGCTTTAACCACATGGTCACCACCTCCTTTAATGTTCCGTAGAATGCCAATAACCGGCAATCCTGTTCCTACGGTTGTTTCGTAATGATACGGAATGCCTCTTTTTTTCGCAATGGCCTGTAAATTAGTATATTGATCCATACTTTGAACATTGGCTCTTTTATTGGCAGTAACAACGGCCACATTGCCTGACAACAGTTTTTCGTAACACGAAACAGTCTCGTCTGAATCGGTAACATCCACAAAAACACTATTTTCCAAATTTTGCTGCAGGATATTTTCTACAATATTATTTTGGCATATCTGCAAGTCAATTTTTTGCGAAAGCAGGTACTCGCGCTGGTCCTCAATCATTTTCAACAATCTGGTGCACACGGGGCTGCACACAGGGACGCCTGTATACAAGTGAAGTTGGCGCATCTCCTTGTGAAATAGGGATTGATGCAATATCCTTAAAGTCTTTTTCAGATCATTTTGGTGGATGGCAAAAGAGATATTGAGCTCGGAGCTTCCTTGTGAAATGGCTTTAACATTTATTCCGTTACGCCCGAGTGGACTGAACACTTTTGCCGCAACTCCAGGCACATGGCGCATATTTTCGCCTACCACAGCAACGATTGCCAATCCATTTTCTGAATTTACGGAGCCAATCATACCCGAGGCCAACTCTGCAGCAAAGGTTTCTGTCAGCAGTTGACAGGACCTCTCTGCATTCTCCTCCATTACAGCGATGCAAATGGAATGTTCAGACGAAGCCTGGCTTATGAGAATCACACTGATTCTATTTTGTGACAATACTGTAAACATTCTGGCAGAAACCCCCGCGATCCCAACCATTCCTGCTCCCTCAACATTCACAAGACCGATGTTGCCAAGAGAGGTGATACCTTTAATATAACCGTTATCCTGGACGGAATCTTTGCAAATTAACGTTCCCTTATGATCTGGATTCATTGTATTCTTTACCAGCATCGGAATCTGCTTCGCCATTGCGGGCTGCATCGATGCCGGAAATATAACTTTTGCTCCAAAGTGAGAAAGTTCCATTGCCTCTGTATAGGAGAGCTGATCAATACTTTGAGCCTCTTTTACATATCGCGGATCGACTGTCATTACACCATCAACATCTGTCCAAATTTCAATAACGTCGGCATTCAGCGCCGCACCCAATATTGATGCTGTATAATCGGAGCCGCTCCGTCCCAAGGTAGTTGTCTGCCCCTGTGCTGTAGATGCTATAAAACCTGTAACCACAGCCAAACCCTTGTTTGCAGAGAAATATTCCACTATCTGTTTATTGGTAACCTCAAAATCGACTTTGGCAGATCCAAAAGAAGCATCACTTCTTATCAATCGCCGGGCATCTATGTAGATTGCATCTTGTCCACTGTATTTGAGAACACGGGAGATTACATAGGCAGACAACCGTTCGCCGAAGCTTAGAATTAAATCGTGTGTACGGGGGGTAACCTCTCCCACCAATGATGCACCTTTAGCAATGTCGAAAAGCTCATTGCACACTGAGATAACCTCTGCCATGGCAGCAGGCTGATGTATTACCGGCAGCAAAGCCTTTAAAGTTTCCAGGTGTCTCTGTTCCAACTGTTGGATAATCGTCTCGCAACCATTAGAATCCGTAGAAATCAGATTACAAAGGTCAATCAACTGGTCGGTGACTCCGCTTTGTGCAGAGACCACAATAACCAAACCCGGATCAGACTCGGTTACAATTTTAATTACATCTTTAATTCGCTCTGGATTCGCCACCGAAGAGCCACCAAATTTCAGAATACGCATAATAGTTTATGTTTTGTTTAAGTTCATTTCAATTTTGCCATAAAGCAAAGATGCCACCCTTGTTTAAGGATGGCATCTTTTTGGTCTATTAAGTATAAATTATAAGCACAGCATCCTCATCGCAACAAAATTGTTGTAATAATAGACGTTGTAGTTGTAATAATTATATGTTTCATATCGTAAATATACATATAATTTCTCTGGCAGCGCAGTTAGCAAGCAATTATTGTTCAGTTATTTATACAAAGCAAATGTAAAAGATTATAAATCAACCATTTGCTAACTGCGCTGCCAGAGCCGGAGCATCAAAAAGAAGCTTTTACTATTTTAGCGATGTTGTCTGAACTTCCGTAGGTGTAATAGTGGACCCCTGGGACACCCTCTTTTATCAACTCTTTGGATTGCATAGTTGTCCACTCGATACCAACCTCACGTGCATCCTTATCGGTTTTACATTTTTGCACTGCCGACACCAGATCGTTAGGAAGGTCGATATGAAAAGCCTGTGGCAGTAGATTGATGTCGTTACGCAGAGATATCGGTTTTATACCGGCGATAATAGGAACTGTTATCCCTGCTTTTCTGCATTCATCGCTGAAAGTGAAAAACTTACGGTTGTCAAAAAACATCTGAGTAACAATATAGTTAGCTCCGGCTTGAATCTTATGTTTAAGGTTTTCGATATCTGTTTGTAGGTTAGGGGATTCAAAGTGTTTTTCGGGATAGCCTGCAACACCTATGCAGAAATTTGTAGGGGTTGTATCGATTAGGGATTCTTCCAGATACTTACCGTGGTTCATATTGAATATCTGTTCTACAAGGTCACAGGCGTGTGAATGACCATCTTGGTCGGGAACAAAGCGGCGAGCACTCTTTGGTGCATCGCCACGAAGAGCCAGAACATCATCTATGCCAAGGAAATTCATTTCAATAAGAGCATTTTCGGTCTCCTCTCTGGAAAAACCACCACAAAGAATATGCGGAACAACTGTAATGTTGTATTTGTACTTTACGGCAGCAGCTAAGGCAACTGTTCCGGGCCTGATGCGAACCACTCTTTTTTCGAGAAGACCATCGGGTCTTTCGTGATAAGTTGTTTCGTTGCGATGCGCAGTGAAATTGATATATGCAGGATTAAATTCTACCAATCTGTCTATAGCGGAGTAAGTTTTTTCAATACTATGGCCTTTAAGAGGAGGAAGCAGCTCAAAAGTGAACAGTGACCCTTTGGCACTTTTAATTTTATCTATGACACTCATTTTATATTGAATATTTTTATAACGCTTTGAGAGAGCCATCTGGCAGCCTCTTCCAAAGTCATTTTTTTACGCATAGCATAATCCTTCAGCTGGTCGGAGCCAATCTTGCCAATATTGAAATAGGCAGATGCCGGATGTGAAAATATATAACCGCTTACCGAAGCGGGAGGTACCATAGCAAAATTTTCGGTAAGTTCTACCCCGCTCAACCTCTCTGCTTCCAAAATATCAAAGATTGTCCGTTTTTCGGTATGGTCGGGACAGGCAGGATAGCCCGGAGCAGGTCTTATACCGGTATACTTTTGTCTTAATATGTCGTCGACCGAAAATTTTTCCTTAGCCGCATAGCCCCAGTACTCCTTGCGGATCTTTTCGTGTAACCATTCGGCAGCTGCCTCAGCAATACGGTCACTCAGGATTCGTATCATTATTATGGAGTAGTCATCCTCTCCACTCTTGCCAAAAGCCTCACTTTTATATTTATCAAATGCTTGTTCATTAAAAGCGACGGCTACTGCAAAGGCACCAATACTGTCAATCAATCCGGTAGATTCAGGAGCAATATAATCGGAAAGCGACAGATTAGGGGAACCCTTCTCCTTTGGCTCCTGATTCCTTAGAAAGTGGAAAACGGCTTGTGTGACTTTGCTGCCTGCATAAATCCTGCTGTCGGCATTACCCTTACCCCAACCAGATAACACCTTTACATCGTCACCATCAGAAACGGCAGGGAATAATCCAAAAACAGCCTTAACTGTCAGAA
>JBAYMP010000041.1:0-20876 GCA_041663505.1 Bacteroidales bacterium
TATCATCTTTTGCCGGTTTTATGATGCTAAGATAGTGCTTTTCTGCAAATTATGCAAGCATTTTGTTAATTTAATTTGTTGAACATTAATATATTAAACCCTTTTTAAGGAGCGACTAATTAATTGTTATTTATTTTTTGATAAAAGAAAAGCCATCTCAAGGGAATTTCTCCTGAATAAGCTGTCATATAATCGGAATATGAACATGCAACATATTGATTATTATTGTTTTTTACTTCCGGAATTTCCATCCACCATCTACCTGTAGAGCTGCTTGTAACAAACGCCAAATCTTGTCCCTCCTTACCCATACTTACAATTTTTCTAAGGAAAAGTTCCTCTGTTTCCGGATTGCCAGGATCTTCATAGATATTGGAAGATAGGGCCTCAAACATGTGCCACAGCACCTCGGCCAAAAGCTGGTTAGAGGTAGAATTAGGTTTACAATTGGAAGGGTATCCGTATATATAGGTTGTTTTGAGATTTTGCCCCATGCCTATATACCTTGCAAGCTGACAAATCTCCTCTGCATATAGTCCGTTCGGCGATTTTGTCAGACTTTCTGGGAAATCGCTTGCGCGGACTGAACGCATATCCAGAAAAAGGTAATGGCTGGAACGGATATGAGGCTCCGCAATTGAAATATCACCTCTGATTGTACCCAATCTGAGGTCGTCAAAAACTCTTTCCCGGGCTTGTTTTAATATCTCAGGATTGTATTTATAACTTTGATACGCTATGTGTGAAAAATCTACAACAAGTTTATCTTTAAGAATATAGCTAAGAATGTCGTTTTTATCCTCTTCACACCCTGCCGAAATAAGTGAAACAGAGTAGTTCTGTGCAGGAGCAATAATTTCGAGGTCGGGGAGCTCTTCTCCGCATAGAACAATACTCTTTATCTTAAGATCTGCACAGAGGAAGATTGTCTCTTTAAGATGGCCTATTCCGGGTTCTACATAGTAAACTTTATAAGCGGACTGGGGAAAAAGAGCGTTCAAAGAGGTGACAATGGAGTTATTACCCGTATTGTTTATTATTATAGCCACAGAGTCTTGACAGGCCTCGCTGATAGCAGCTGCCGGAATAACTTCAGGAAATTTATTTGTTGCCATAACGAACTATTTTTTTGATTTGCCTCCCTTTTCTATCAGCTTTAATACACTCTCCAGATCCAGAGTTTTAGGGTCTGTACCTTTTGGTATCTTAATGTTGTTTTTCCCCTTTTTGATGTAAGCTCCGAATCTTCCGTTCAGAATCGCTATACCCTCCTTGGGAAACTCTTTGATGAGCCTCTCCGCCTCCTTTTTCACGTGAGCGTCAATCAGCATTTTGCAGGTCTCCAATTCTATATTATGAGGGTCATTCTCCTTTCCAATAGAGATAAACCCACCGTTATATTTGATGTATGGACCAAAACGACCGACCGCCGCTATGATCTCATTACCATTGTATAAACCTACTGAGCGAGGAAGATCAAAAAGTTTAAGTGCCTCTTCCAGAGTAATGGTTTCAATAAGCTGACCCTTGGCAAGACTCATAAACCTCTTTTCGGGATCGTCGCTCTCACCGATTTGTGCCAAAGGGCCAAACCTTCCGATTCTTACAGAGACACTCTTACCTGTCTTAGGGTCAACGCCAAGCAACCTCTCTGCATTTGTAGGTCTGGAGACTAAAAGTGTCTTCTCAACCTTTTCGTGAAAAGGTGTGTAAAATTGACCGATTACCTTGTTCCAGACTAATTTTCCCTCAGCTATCTTGTCAAAACTCTCTTCAACCTTTGCGGTAAATCCATAATCAACTATCGAGTTAAAGTTTTCAACCAAAAAGTCATTAACCAGGATTCCGATATCTTCAGGAAAGAGCTTGTTTTTTTCTGTTCCCCAGGTTTCTTTAAGGGTTTTTGAAACGATGGAACCCTTCTCTATGCTAAGTTCCCTGAATTGCCGCTCCTGCCCCGGCCTGTTATCTTTGATAATATATCCACGCTGGATGATTGTAGAGATAGTGGGAGCATATGTAGACGGTCTGCCTATCCCGAGCTCTTCGAGTTTCTTAACAAGACTTGCCTCTGCATACCGCGGGGGCTTTTGTGAAAACTTTTCGGTAGCCTTAGCAGAGACCATATGCATTGGTTGACCCATAACAAGGGTCGGAAGAAGCATATTTGTCTCCTCTTCTGCAGAGTCATCGTCCTTTGACTCGATATATACTTTCAGGAACCCATCGAACTTTATTCTGTCCGCAGTGGCCAGAAACAGTTGTTTAATGGAGTCTGTTCCTATCGATATCTCTGTTTTCTGGATTGAGGCATCTGCCATCTGAGAGGCAATTGTTCTCTTCCAGATAAGCGAGTAGAGCTTTTTCTCCTGAGCACCGGCCTCAATCTCCATATTACTAAGATAGGTTGGTCTGATAGCCTCGTGAGCCTCCTGTGCCCCCTTGGCCTTTGTTGTATACTGTCTTGTCCTGGAGTACTCTTTTCCATAAAGATCCATAATGGTTTGCTTTGCAGCACCAAGTGCGAGTTTGGAAAGATTTGTGGAGTCTGTACGCATATAGGTTATAAACCCCGACTCATATAAATTTTGAGCCGTTCTCATTGTCTGGTTCAGGGAGAATCCCAGTTTTCTTGAAGCCTCCTGCTGCAGGGTAGAGGTTGTAAATGGAGCCTGAGGTATTCGCTTTGTCTCCTTCTCCTCTATGGATACAATTTTAAAATTGGCACCAATGCACTTTTCCAGTATATCATAGGCCTGCTTTTCCAATTCAAACTTTTTATTAAGTTCGGCAGATACCTTAACGGAGGTTTTCGCTCCGCCCGGGTTGAATACTCCTTCAATTTTATACTGCGATTTTGCGGCGAAAGCCTGAATCTCTCTCTCCCTTTCAACGATCAGCCTTAAGGCTACAGATTGTACTCGTCCGGCCGAGAGTTTCGGCTTTACCTTTTTCCACAAGATAGGCGATAGCTCGAATCCAACCAGCCTGTCCAGCACCCTGCGGGCCTGTTGGGCCATCACAAGATTCATATCTACATCACGCGGGTTCTCTATTGCATTGATTATTGCCTCTTTGGTGATTTCGTGAAAGACTATCCTTTTAGTTTTTTTGTCATCCAGACTGAGTGTCTCCTTGAGATGCCAGGCTATTGCCTCCCCCTCCCGGTCCTCATCGGATGCAAGCCACACAATATCGGCCTTCTTTGCCAGGGACTTTAACTCAGAGACAACCTTTTTTTTGTCTTCCGAGACTAGATAATTGGGTAGAAAACCGCCCTCTATATCTATTCCAAGATTTTTCTTTGAAAGATCTCTAATATGCCCAAAACTGGATTTTACCTGATACCCGTTTCCCAGAAATTTCCCGATTGTCTTAGCTTTAGCCGGTGACTCAACGATTACTAAATTCTCTCCCATATCTTTAAAATTAAACCTTGACGGCTGCAAAGTAAGGTATAAAGTAAGGTAATATCCAAATTTTTATTCCTATTTTTGTGCTTTAGCACACCTTTATATATTATAAAAATATGAAAATTAAAGATAGAGATAAATTCTTGAAATGGTTTTGGATAGTGGTTTTAAGTCCCTTTGTACTGGTAATATTATTTCTTCTTCTGGTGGGTGTTTTTTCTGATATTCCTTCATTCGAAGAACTTGAAGATCCACAGAAAAATCTTGCTACCGAACTAATATCGGAGGATGGTAAAATCCTTACGACATTCCATATTGAGAACAGATCCTTTGTCACCTATGATGAATTGGCTCCCACTCTTGTGCAGGCGGTGATTGCAACGGAAGATGCAAGGTTCTACACACACAGCGGCATAGACTTCAAAAGCCTGGCCAGGGTAGCCGTTAAATCGGTACTCCTGGGACAGAAACGTTCCGGAGGTGGTGGAAGTACACTTTCACAACAACTTGCTAAATCCCTTTTCCCGAGAGATACTGTAAGAAGCAAAATTCCCGGAGCTAAAACGTTTGTATTGGGAGTATCTAAATTCAAGGAGTGGATAACTGCAGTAAAGCTGGAGAGGAACTACACCAAGAATGAAATACTGAGTATGTATATGAATGCTGTCTTCTTTGGCAGTAATGCTTATGGTATCCGTGCTGCTGCAAATACATTTTTTGCAAAGCATCCGTCTCAGCTTACAATTGAGGAGGGGGCGCTTCTTGTAGGAATGGTCAATAAGCCTACCAGGTACAATCCGGTAACAAATCCGGAACTCTCTCTCATGAGACGGAACCACGTCTTAAGCCAGATGTACAAGTATGACTATATAGACAGGGCAACTTACGACTCTGTGAAGGCAATTCCTATAAAGCTTTCCTTCACCCAACAGGACCATAACTCAGGTCTGGGGCCATACTTCAGGGATATGCTCAAGAGGGTAATGAATGCAGAAAAACCCAGAAGATCGCAATACAGACAGGAGGAAGACTTCAGAGAAGACTCGGTATTATGGAAGAATGATCCTCTTTATGGCTGGCTTATCAAGAATCCTAAACCCGATGGTTCCAGGTACAATCTGGATAAGGATGGGTTAAGAGTTTTCACAACGATAAATTCAAAAATGCAACGATATGCAGAGGAGGCCGTAGCGGAACACTTGGGCAAAGATCTCCAGCCTCAGTTCTCAAGTGAACTTAGGTGGAGAAAAAATGCCCCCTTTTCCAATAGTGTCCCAAAGAGTACTATCGATAACATAATGAAACAAGGCAGACGGTGGAGCGACAGATACAGAAATCTTCAGGAGGAGGGACTTTCTGTGGATGAAATATTGGCTAGCTTCGACAAGCCTACTCAAATGACAGTTTTCTCGTGGAAGGGTAAAGGTTATTTAGATACAGTAATGACCCCAAACGACTCGATAAAATATTACAAGTCTTTCCTGAGAGCCTCTTTTATGGCTATGGAACCACAGACAGGCTTTGTAAGGGCGTATGTGGGAGGTCCAAACTACAAGTACTTTAAATATGACAATGCCCGTCAGGCCAAACGGCAGGTTGGTTCTACAATAAAACCATTCCTCTACACGCTTGCAATGCAGGAGGGTTTGACCCCTTGCACCAAGGTGTTTAATGTGCCTCAAACGTTCATTGTAGGCGATACTACATGGACCCCGGAGAGTACAGACAAACCGGAATGGATTGGAAAGGAGGTTACCTTGAAATGGGGTCTAACAAAGAGTTCCAATAACATATCGGCTTACCTTATGAAGCAATTTGGCCCTTACGCAATGGTAGATATGTGCAAAAGGATGGGAATCAACAGTAATCTGGATCCGGTTGTCTCTCTTTGTCTCGGTCCTGCCGACCTTACGCTTTTTGAAATGGTTGGTGCCTACAATACCTATCCAAGCAAAGGGGTCCATGTGGAACCTATGTTTGTTCTCAGAATAGAAGACAAGGCGGGAAATGTGCTGAGTAATTTTACTGCAAGAAAGAGGGAAGCAATAAGCGAAAATACAGCTTATCTTATGGTTAACCTTATGGAAGGTGTTGTAAATGAGGGTACTGCCTCAAGGTTAAGATGGAAATATGTTCCGGAAGGGCCTATTGCCGGCAAAACTGGTACAACAAATGATCAGGCGGATGGCTGGTTTATCGGGTATGTACCTAAACTAACTGCCGGTGTTTGGGTTGGCGCAGAGGACAGACAGGTACACTTTGAGGGGCTTGCCCTCGGTGGTGGGGCAAATATGGCTCTTCCTATCTGGGGTATCTTTATGCAGAAGGTGCTTAAGGATCCTTCTCTTGAAATTTCGACTAAGGACTTCTTTACAGCTCCTCAGGGATTCTCGGCTCAGTTTAACTGTAAGGGAAGTGACGATGAGCTGGATTCCAATTCAATGGTGAACGATCCATTTTTCCATTAGTATTTTGCAGTAAAATTAATTGGTTATAGATAGAATGAAAAAGATTGTAGCCCTCGTATATGGGGGAAACTCCTCTGAGTTTGAAGTTTCGGTGAAGAGCGGAAAGCACATGGCTAAGCATATCGACAGGAATAAGTATGAAGTTTTCGAAGTGCTTGTTAATGGAAGAGACTGGGGGGTCCAGATGAATGACGGGAGAGTTTTTCAGATAGATAAGTCGGATTTTTCCTTTACAATTCCTGCTTGCGGAAATGAAGTTTTAAGAAAGGTTAATTTCGATATTGCTTTTGTAATGATTCATGGTACTCCGGGTGAAAATGGTCTTTTACAGGGATATTTCGAAATGATTGGATTGCCTTGCACAACTTGTTCTTCCAGGGTATCTACAATTACTTTCGACAAGTATGCATGCAAGAGCTACCTTAGGAATTCTGGTGTTCTGATGGCTCGCGAGGTCTTCCTGAGACGTGGTGATTCTTACTCGGCGGAGGAGATTGTCTCTAAGCTGGGATTACCACTCTTTGTAAAACCTTGCAGCGGTGGAAGCAGCTTTGGTGTTACCAAGGTAAAGAAAACCGAAGATCTTCCGGCTGCCATAGATATTGCTCTCACGGAAGATGAAACGGTTTTGGTAGAGGAGAGCATTTCCGGAAGAGAGATGACAAACGGTGTTTTCATGGCCGATGGCAAACTTGTGAGATTGCCTGTTACCGAGATTATTTCCAAAAATGAATTTTTCGACTATGAAGCTAAGTATTTAGGCGCAAGTCAGGAAATTACGCCAGCAGATATTCCGACCGTACTGAGCAACAGGATTATTGATGTTTCTCATAAAATTTACCATTATATGGGCTGCAAAGGAGCTGTGAGAATGGACTATATTGTAAAAGGTGAAGAGATTTTTTTCTTAGAGATCAATACAGTACCAGGTATGACTGAGATGAGCCTTGTGCCACAACAGGTGCGTGCTGCCGGTATGACAATCGGTGAGTTTTTGAACAAACTGCTTGAATAGAGAATTCTTATTTAATTAAATATTTTCATATTATGGTTGCAAGAATTCTGTTTTTTTTGCTCTTCACTACCTCTCCTGGCGGGTATGAACAGGTTGGAGACTTCTTCTGCAGGCTGGACGATAAACCGTCTGGCTCATTTCTCTTTAGATTGAGAAAGGTAGTCAATCAGCCTTCTGCATTTATCCATATCGGGTACCCTGAGGCCAGTACATACAAAGACTGGATTGACGGCCTCAAGGATTATATTGCAAACCATAAGATTTCATTCCCGCGAGATTACAAGGAGTCAATGGGGATAAGGGTTGTCTACTCTTTGGAAAATCACGATCTTATAGCGGGAGCTGATGGCGCTGACAGTGGGGAAGGAGAATGGCTGTTCGAAAAGCTTTTTGGACCGGTTAGGAACGGGCTTTTTAAATGGAGAAAGAATCCTGGAGCTCCTATTCTGGGCAATATTGTTATTGAGAGAGGCTCTTCCGGGGAGAAAGGCTCTTCTGTGGAGGGGGATATTTTGTATGTAAATGATTTTGGAGGTAATCTCTGGAGCATATTCCTTCCAAGATAAAACAAAATATATTTCTGATGACATATAAAAATTTTATAGAAGATGTTCAGCGCAGACTGGTGCACCTCTACCCGGCTGAGGAGGGGCGGGCGATTGCCGTAAGGCTGCTGCAGCATTTCTGTAAGATCAGCTCGTACGAGCATATTGTCAATTCCTCCGGAATTATAGATGAACAGATGTTTAAAGGTGATCTTGACCGGGCAGCACAGGAGCTTGTAGCCGCCCGCCCCCTTCAGTATGTGTTGGGCTTTGAGGAGTTCTACGGAAGAAAATTCCATGTTGAGGAGGGAGTTCTAATTCCCAGGCCGGAGACAGAAGAGCTGGTGCGGTGGATACTGGATGACTTCAAATCAATAGACAATACGTATGCATCTCCAAAAACAGGATCCGCGACCACCCCCTTTTCTGACATGACTACCCGGTTTTCCGACAGAATCCGTATTCTGGATGCCGCCTGCGGCTCGGGCTGCATAGGGGTCACACTTGCCTGTGAACTGGCAAAGACGTTTTTAGTGCCGCAGGATTTTACACCTAAACTCCAGGTTTTCGCACTGGATTTCTACGAGAAGACCATTGAAGTAACTCGCAAAAATGCCACGGAATTGATAAAGAGATCAAGACCACAGGTATCGGTAATCCCCTTCACTGTTTTTAAGGCAGACCTGCTGCAAGGGCCGGACAGTCAGAATCTTATTGATAACAACTCTCTCGATATAATTGTGAGTAACCCGCCCTATGTTAAAGAGTCGGAACGCACTCAGATGAGAAGCAATGTACTGGATTTCGAACCTGTTGAAGCACTTTTTGTACCGGACGAAGATCCGTTGATGTTCTACAAAGCTCTGGCAGTGTGGGGCTCAAAGCTTTTAAAGCCGGGAGGATCCATTTATATAGAAATCAATGAAACCCTTGGATCGGAAGTGGTAGAACTCCTTAAATCATCGGGGTTTGCAGAGGTGGAGATGCGTAAAGACTTCTGTAGCAAGGAGCGCATGGTAAAAGCCGTCGCTAAAACTCAAACCGTAACCCGGAATTAACGCCAATTATTGTATGTTTCTGTGTACGGATACTTATTGGCTGGTTATTGTCAAAATAGTAAGAGAGATGTGGTTCCAGATAAATGTTCCAGTTTCTGTATATTCTATATGAGAGCCCCAAAGAGGCATTGATGGACCATTGTACCCCTTTTATGCTTTGATTGGATGTTATCGATTGTTTTGTTTCAGATAAATATTGTGAAAAATCGGATTGTACTCCTTTTTCAATCATCAAACCTGTGCTAGCGTAGAGCTTGCACTGATGAGAAATATCCCACATATCGGCAACAAAATTTACGGGTATGCCAATGTAGTGCAATTTTAATTTGGCACGATACTGCTGATTGTCAGCGCTCGTATAAGTTGTAGACAGATAGCTGTAAACAACTCCGGATTCAAGACTTAGAGTGTTGTTCAACTCTTTACTTATTAACAGTCCTATGGAAAATGGTGCTGCATACTCTGCATCGGAGATGGAGTTTGATGCAATTTCAAAACTCTGTAAAGGCTGGAATGTCTGGGTTGTATAACTCTGTAAAGGCTGGAGTGTTTGGGTTGTGTAATTGTTTATTGAAGAGACTGATGTTTTGCCTAATGTTCCCAGAGAAACAGAAATGGCCCATTTATTTTCTTTCCTGATCTTGGTTTCATTGTCGGAAAACAGATTGTCTGCCATATTGTAAAGGTTGGAGCTGTCTGTCCCTGATTTATCTTTTTCTGCAGGTAGAGTCTCTTCTTTTGATATAATGTCATTTTCGTAAGGCTTTTCAATGGTCTGCCGGGAGAGGACTATGTACCTGTTTGTATCTCTTTTTGGTTTATCAGCAGATTTTTGGTTGTTCACAGCAATCCTTTGACCAGCCGTAGCTCCAGCCGTAACTGCCGTAGCTGCTGGCAGTTGTTCTTTTGGCGTCTCTTCTTTTATGTCGAGGAACAACAAAAGAAGTACAATAGCCGCCACTGCAGCCGAATATAGGACAGGCCACAAGACACCTCTTCTTTTTGGCCCTATGTGCGTACTGATATTCTCCCAGCACTTTTCATCTACATCAGCCTGATGATCTTTGAGAGCATCCCTGAAATAGTCATAGAAATTATCGTCTTCTCTATTGTGGGTGTTATTTGCTTCTTTGTTTCGCATAATCTTGTCCAATTATTGATTGTACATTCTTTTGCAGAATCCTGCGGGCTCTTGTCAACTGCGACTGAGATGAACTCTCCTTGATATTCAGCATTTTAGCAATTTCATTATGAGAGTAACCTTCAATGACATAAAGATTAAAAACTGTTCTGTATCCGGTGGGTAATTTTGCAATGCAAGCCAAAAGGTCTTCAGCTGTCAAATGGCTAAGAACTGTAGTGCTTATTTCGTCTTCAACCGGGCCGGACTCATCAATCGGCACCCTTAGCTTCAAAAAACCATTTCGACGTAAATATTCTAAAGAAGTTGTAACAAATATCCTCCTGATCCATCCTGCAAATGCTCCTTTGCCGCTATAGGTGTCTATTTTTGTGAAAACCTTCACAAATCCGTCCTGCAGAATATCCTGAGCAGTCACAGGATCATTTACATACCTACGACAAACACTCATCATCCCTGGTGCATATGCCGCATATAATTCTCGTTGAGCTTTTTGATCTCTCCTCTTACATCCGGCGATTAATTCCAGATCCTTCATTAATCGTCTGTTCTTTTATTAAGCTCCTAATATATAAAAACTCTGGTAAATGAATGTCATATATACTCTGCTAGATGTCTCCCAGTCGCCGACATAGGATATCACAGAAGGTTCGTCTACACCTCTGTTTTTATGATATCTGAAAAGCAATTGAACATCAACGCATTTTTCATTGGAAGTTGAATAACCTCTGTTATAATCGGGATTATATAAAGTTCTCAGACTCTCAAAATTTGCAATTGTCAGATATTCATTGCCGCTTGAAGCCGGATTGCTGCCTGTAACCACGGATTTCTCAAAATAGACATCAATTACAACCATATTTTCATTCTTGATACTAACTCCATTTTTGTCGACCTGGTTATTTTCATCATAATAAAAACGAGGAGTCAACTTTTCATTACTGTTTAGTATCGCAGAGTATTTAAACATCCACCTGTCACCCATATAATGGGTTGGGTAAAAAAACGGAATGGTAAGATTATCTACGGCAGAATTGTTCTCTTGTTCATTTTCGGGAGTTCCTTCTTTTAAGACTGTCTGAGGAAGAGGATCATCTGAGACATTGTAAGTATTGTCTGCTGTATATATTCCATCCACGGCAGGGTCCGTGATTATGTAACCAATTAAGTAGCATTCATTCTGGATGAGTGTCTGAATTTCCGGAGAGGTCACATAGCCACAACTTGTCGCGGCACATTTAGTGTTGTTATAAGTGGTAATAAAGGCAAGATCCTTTCCGCTTTCAATAGAATCATTCTGATCGTCCAAGCAAGATGAGAGTGTAAGTACTGTGGCGAGAGTACAAATTGAGATGTTTAACCCGAGTGTTTTCATATGTCTTTTAGTTAGTTTTTAAATTTCCTGTTTCGTATTAGATGCGAATTCAGCCCCAAAAACTGCACGCACACCCCGCCCCTGCTGGCGTGACCAAGTCATTCGTGGTAAACAACTGATTGATAGGATTTTAAATATTTCTGGTTAAATCGCTAAATGATTGGATATCATTTAAATACCACGAATGACTTGGACATCATTTTGTCGACATCATTTTGTCGCGGGAGGCGGCCTTGTCTATGTAAAGAATACCTTCCAGATGATCTATTTCGTGCTGGAAAATTACAGCAGTGAAGCCACGGATAGTGTCTATTTTTTCGGTGAAGCTTTTATCGTCCAGATATGATACTACAACCATGTTTGATCGCATGACACTATCCTGCCGGTTTGGGACAGAGAGGCATCCCTCCCTTATCAGTGAGCAATCTTGTGAGAGTTCCAGTAGTCTGGCATTTGCGTAGCATTCATACGGCCCTCCCACTTTGTCGTACCTCTGGACAATAATCAGCCTCTTGTTTATACCCACTTGCGGAGCGGCAATACCCACCCCGGTGTTGGCGGTATCCAGAACAGTTACCATCATCCTCTTTTTTAGAGTAGAGTAGTATGCACTTTGAAAATCGGTTTTGGTAAGGTCTGTGGAGATGCTTCTGAGTACAAGCGTATCAGCTGGATTATCAATAATAAAGAGACGCATTTTCCCGGCAATGGAGTCGGAACCTATCAGATCCATTTCTGCTTGGGTAAATGTTAAAGAGTTAGAACAGGAAAGAGATGTTGCAATTGTGAAAAGAACAACACTAATCTTTAAATAATTTGTTGATTTAAAAAAAGAAAACATGATTTTTAGTTTATTTCTTGATAATTCTGGAATTTATCTTTTCCATTACACTATCTCTGTAGGAATCGGAGATAGGAATGTGAACTTTGTCAAATATAATTCTATTTCTTTCAATAGTTTTAATTTGATTCAGGTTAACAATAAAAGAACGGTGAACTCTAAGGAATGTTTCGGAAGGGAGATATTCCTCTATCGACTTTATGTTCATCAAAGTCATAAGCGAACCGCCATTTGTAGTATGAATCCGGATATAATCTTTTTCCCCTTCAACATAGAGGATGTTACTCAGCTCTACCTGTACCATTCTGTAGTCTGTCTTAATAAATATACTCCTGGCCTCTCCCTTTTCCAGTGTTTTATTGAACCACCTTTGAGCTTTTATGGCAGCTTTCAGAAATTCTGCATAACTGATGGGCTTAAGCAGATAATCGATAGCATCCACCTTGAACCCCTCTAATGCATACTGTTCAAAAGCGGTTGTAAAAATAACCATAGTATCACCTTTCAACATCCTGGAAAGCTCTATACCGTTAAGCTGTGGCATCTGTATATCCAGAAAAAGCAGATCTACTATTGTGTTATTAAGCAACTCCAGCGTTTCAACCGCATTAGAACACTTGCCTGCTAACTTAAGGAAAGGTGTCTTTTTAACATACCCTTCAATAAGATTGAGAGCAAGCGGTTCATCGTCAACTATTAAACAATTTAAAACCATTTTTAGAATTGTTAAATTATTACAAGTTATCTCAAACAACAATTGTTAATTGAGATACATACATATCGTCTACCCTTTCAGAAATAAGTAAATATTTCCCAGGATAGATAAGATCAAGCCGTTTTCTGAGATTCTCAAGACCTATTCCTGAGCCGCTCCTGTCCATGTCGGATTTTGGATAGTAACTGTTTTCAATTTTACAAGTAATTGTATTTAATTCGTTTAATTCAATTAAAATGTCGATTTTTGACTCTCCGGTTGGGCTTATACCGTGCTTGAATGCGTTTTCGATAAGTGTAATAAATAGCAACGGAGCTATCAACAGCCCTTTATCCTCCTCCGGATCCGGAATACTCACGGACAGCTTTACCTTTTCCGAAAGTCTCAGAGTCATCAGTTCTATATAACTCTTTACAAATGAGAGTTCTTTAGATAAGGGAAGGGTAAGCTGGTTATTATCATAAAGAACATATCTGAGAAGTTGACTTAGACTTAGAATGGCATATTGAGCCTGAGCGGGGTTTATCGAAACTAAGCTATAGATGTTGTTAAGAGTATTGAACAGAAAGTGAGGGTTAAGCTGACTCTTCAGGTTCTTCAGTTCTGCTGCCGCCTTTTCCTTTTCAATCTCCTGCCTCTGGTTCTCTGTCTTATACCAGTTTACCGTAACCTTGATGGCTACGCTAAGGGTCGCAGTAAACATAAAGATAATGGAATCTCTCAATAACCATATATACAATGGTGGAGAGGGATGTCCCGGATTCAAAAGCTCGTGACATAAATGAATGGCTAAAGCGATAAAAATAATTAGCAAAACATTGTAAAACAAAAAGTTAGCCAAATGTTTCTTGAACAGATAGTTATTAATGAATATGAAGTAGTTTGTATAGAAAACTATCATATGTGCTACCGGAACTATTGTAAACAACAGATAGCTCTTTAGATCCAGAGCTCGTTCAAAAGAGTTGGAAAACATTAGTGGCAAACAAATCAGAAGCCCCCAGGCAATAACGTGTATTGCTGCCATTAACCATTTTTTGGAACTCTTTTTAGCCATACCTGCAAGTTTTTGTGAAGTTACAATTTTTTATCCATTCATATTTTTATCTACTCATATCTGATAGCCTCAATAGGATCCAGACGGGAGGCCTTTTTAGCAGGGTACCATCCGAAAAATACACCAGTTAAAGTACAAACTGCAAAAGAGAGAATTACAGAGTATAGCTGGACATATACAGGCCAACCGATCACAAATTTAATCAACGCGGAGCTGCCCACACCCAGAATTACCCCAATTATCCCCCCTGTAATGCTTATGATTATAGCCTCAATCAGGAATTGCAGCAAGATGTGTCTCTCCTTGGCCCCAATTGACATTCTCAGCCCTATCTCCCTGGTTCTCTCGGTAACGGAGACATACATAATATTCATAATACCTATCCCGCCTACCAGAAGAGAGATCCCGGCTATACAGGCCAACAGGATTGTCATCATATCTGTTGTAGAACTAAGCATTGTGCTTATCTCCTCCTGGGAACGTACATTAAAATCCTCCTCCTCACCCGTCTTTATCTTATGGTTCTGCCGGATAATCGTTTTGATGCTTTCGATGGCGCTTTCCGATTTCTCTTCTGTCACGGCAGATACAAAGATCCCGTTAATATGTGTTATTGCCAGTATACGCTTCTGAATTGTAGTGTATGGAGCAAGGACGACATCATCCTGGTCCTGTCCCATTGAGTTATAACCTTTGGAGGTAAGAACTCCTATAATTCTGAAAGGGATTTTGTTAAACCTTATTACCTTCCCGAGTGGATCTTCTCCATTTGTAAAGAGGTTTTTTACAATTGTTCCGCCCACAACGCAAACCTTTTCGGAGGTCCTTATATCCTCGTCGGTAAACATCTCTCCTTTGTCTATTGTATATTTCCGGATATCGAGATACTCACGGTTTACACCATAAATAGTTGTAGGAGCATTATTTGCTCCAAAAATTATCTGCCCTCCGCTGTTTACAAGAGGCGAACAGTAACTTATATCCTCCGCATCTTTTGCAATGCTGTAATAATCCTCAAGCTTGAGTGTCTGCATACTGCTGCCACTCTGCCTGACCCCTCCGAACTGACCGTTTCCCGGTTGAATCATTATCAGGTTTGACCCCATTTCCGATATCTGTGCCCTGATGCTCCTTTTTGATCCCTCTCCTATGGCAAGCATGGATATTACAGCGGCAACACCGATGATAATGCCGAGCATAGTCAAAAAACCTCGGAACTTATTGTTCATCAAGGCCCTGAAGGCTATTTTTATTAAATTTGTATAATTCATTTCCTTAAGTAATTTTTATTCTGGAAATCCTCAACTATCTCCCCGTCCTTCAGAACAATTGTCCGACTGCTATATTCAGAGAGATCCGGATTGTGAGTGACAAATACTATCGTTCTTCCCTCTCTGTGAAGAGTTTGAAACAGGGATAAAATTTCCAGTGATGTTTTGGAATCAAGATTACCGGTAGCCTCGTCGGCAAGTATCAGAACAGGATCATTCACCAAAGCCCTTGCGATGGCTACCCTTTGTTGCTGACCACCCGACATCTGGTTGGAGCGGTGGTTGATTCTGTTCTCCAGTCCGACCGCTTTAAGGGCAGCCGTTGCCTTCTCCATTCTCTGCTGGGCAGATACTTTGGGATTATAGAAGAGAGGCAGCTCAACATTCTCCAGAGCAGTTGTTTTAGGAAGAAGGTTATAAGATTGAAATACAAAACCGATTTTCTGATTTCTCAGTTCGGCCCTGTCATTTCGCCCCATCTCCTTAACAGAAACGTCGTCCAGGAAGTAATCCCCTTTTGTAGGGGTGTCCAGACATCCTAACAGATTCAAAAGGGTAGACTTCCCGGAACCGCTGGTACCCATTATTGTAACAAACTCACCCTGTTTTATTGAGAAAGTTACCCCTCTGAGAGCCTGTACCAACTCCTCTCCAACAACGAAATCCCTGCTTAAATTAACTGCTTTGATTATATTATTTTCCATTTTATTTTCGATTTTCGACAACTCCATCTATTTTTTCTGTCCTGGACGAGTTGGCATAAACGGACTCGATCCACTGTCTCCGGAGCCGGTAACAGTTGGAACAACATTCTGCTTAAGTGCTGTTACCACCTTGTCCCCCTCTTTCACACCTCCTGTAACCTCTGTATAGATTCCGTCGGTTACACCTGCATTTACAGATACAGGTACAATCCCGGTGTCTGTCTGAATCCAGATCTGTTTGTTTTGTGGATCGTATGGTATATTGCCGGGATGGGGATTAAAACGGAAAGCTTTTGTCGGAACCATAAATATATCGGATTTCTCCATAGTTGTAATGGTAATGTTGGCTGTGAGACCTGGTTTAAGTTTAAGATCGGGATTTGGTGCCTCTACCACTACTTCATAAGTAACCACATTGGATGTTGTGGTTGGCTGAAGCCTTACCTGAGTTATAGAACCGTTAAACAGATCATCCGGGAAGGCATCCACGGTAAAAGTCACCTTCTGCCCCTCTTTAACCTCTCCGATGTCTGCTTCGTCTACATCTGCAATTACCTGCATTCTTGTAAGATCGTTTGCAATCGTAAAAAGGGTAGGAGTGTTAAAGCTTGCAGCAACAGTTTGTCCCTCATCCACGGCCCTGTTCAAAACAACTCCGTCGATAGGAGAGTAGATTGTAGCGTAACTCAGGTTTTGTTTAACACGTGTAATGTCCGAATTTGCCTTGTCGTAAGCACTCTCAGCCTTGTCATACTGATACTTTGCAGATTCATAATCGGTATCGCTAACCAGACCTTTCTCAAAAAGAGCAGAGATCCTTGAATAATTTTTTTGCTGGTACTCAAATTCGGTCTTTGAAGATGCCAGGGTTGCCTGGCTGGAAGAGAGTTCTGCCTCAAGTGTTGTCTTTTCCAGCTCTGCAAGGATTTGTCCCTTTTTAACCTTAGAATTGTAGTCAACATATATACGGGAGATAATGCCGGAAACTTGCGTACCAACTTCAACCTGAACAATTGGCTCGATTGTACCGGTGGCCGTAACGCTGTTTGAAATTTTACCCTTGACTATATCGACTGTCTGATAACCGGTTGCAATATCTTTCTTGGATCTGAAAATCAGAAATATCACAACCGCAATTGCTATGACTGCTACTGATGTTATTATTACCTTCTTCTTCATATTGTTAATTTTTTATTTTATAATTCGATTGGCTGATTTTGGTAGAACCGGAGAAGTTTGATAGAGAGTACAGCCTGGTACTTGGCCTCTATCTGTTCCTGCTGGGCAGAGATAAAATTTTGTTTCTCTGTCAGTAGCTCTACAGTATTTTTCATTCCTGCGTTAAATTGTTCATTAACCAGATTATAGCTCAACTGTGAATACCGGAGTTTATCGGTTGCTGCTTTATAGCGGCTTTGTGAAGATTTTGCATCCTGGTATAATGACTCTATGGTACTCAGCAGGTTTTTCTCGCTGCTTGTTTTGTTTAGCACCGCCTGTTCCGTCTGCAACTTTGCTTTGTTTACAGAAGTTTTGGCAGATCTCTTGTTGAATATAGGAACGCTCAGGGAGAGGCCTATGTTTTCGTTCAGTTTGTTATTCAGCTGGTCGAAAAATGCCCAATTTGTCCCGGATATGTTCCCGGTTCCGATAGCTGCACTCATTGTGACCGAAGGAAGCATCTCTGCAGAGGCTATCTTCTCGCCCACTTTGGCAGACTCAATCTGGAGCAGGCTGTTCTCTATCTGAGGCATTACAAATAAAGCTTTGGTATACACATCGTTCAGACCGGGCAACTCCTCCAGGACATCTATCGAATCCAGATCGGGAAAAAGCAGATCGAATGATTCGTTTATACCCAGCTCAAGCAGTTGTTTCAGACTTAACCTGGATTGTGCGAGATTGTTTTCCCCCACAGCAAGCTGATATTTGTCGCTGCTGAGTTGAGCCTCGATTTGTGCCAGATCTACAGATGAGATAGAGCCTGCAAGATACAGAGCTTTTGCCCTGTTGAACTGTGCCTGGGACAATTCTATGGTTTTTATTGTTGTCTTAAGAGATTCATTGGCATAAAGAATATTGAGATAGGCTTGAGTTACAGCGATCTCTATATTGTTTTGAGCCTCCTTAAAACTCAATTCGCCGCTCCTGTAAAGAATCTCCTTCTGATTTTGTGCGCTGTTTAACTTGCCCCCGTTATATATAGTGACGCCGGTACTGATTGCATAATTGCCGGAATATGTTCCATTACTGTTATAGTTTCCGTCGGAATTCAACTCTTTCTGGTTCACATAACTTTGGGAAGATGACAAGTTAAGCGAGGGCAATCTGGAGGCTTTCGCCTGCATCAGATCCTCATAGTTTCCCTGTAAGGAGACCTTTGAACTCTTGACATCTATGTTGTTCTCCAAGGCGTAGTCTATACAATCCCTCAGGGACCATAATTTTAAGCTCTGATGGGAGTATTGTTGTTGTGAGTAAACCACATTCAACCCCAGTGAACACATCAGGCACAAAACCATCTTTTTAATGTTTTCTGCATTTTTTCTCATATTGTACATACTGTTTTTATAGCTCAAACGTAAAGTTTATAACTATTTGCGGCAAAAGAAATCTGCCAGATGACCGATTTTATCGACAGAAAGTCAAAAAAAACATACATTTGTGTTCATGATGCATTATCTTGGTGAACTGATTTCAATAGCGGTCGCATTATCATGGACGCTCTCCGCTCTCTTTTTTGAATTTGCAGGTAAAAAGATTGGCTCTTTAATAGTAAACATATTAAGGCTCATATTTGCATTTTTTCTTTTGGGCACAATGCTTTTTTTTACCACAGGTTCCTACTTCCCCCAAAATGCAGATACAAATACCTGGATATGGATGACTCTCTCTGGTCTGGTTGGCTTTGTCTTTGGCGACCTTTGTCTCTTCTACTCCTATCTTCTGATTACAGCAAGATTTTCTCAACTTCTTATGACACTTGCTCCCCCTTTCGCCGCTCTGTTCGGATGGATACTGCTGGGGGAGACTCTTTCACCTATGGGATTTGCCGGTATGGCTGTAACTTTGCTTGGAATTGCAATTTCTGTTCTAAAAAGGGGAGAAAACGATAACGGTAAAGCCAACCTTAAGCTTCACCTGCCTGTAAAGGGATTGCTTCTTGGAATCGGCGGTGCACTCGGACAAGGATTGGGGATAGTCCTGAGCAAGCAGGGGATGAACTACTACAGCATATCTGCACAAGGTACCGAGGCGGCTCCATACATCCCTTTTGCCGCAACCCAGATTCGTATCATTACAGGTATAATCGGATTCGCGCTCATTGTCCTGTTAAGTGGAAGAACCAAAAATTTTATAGAGGGAATAAAAAACAAAAAGGGTATGGCGGCAACATTTGCAGGATCGATATTCGGTCCGTTTATTGGGGTATCGCTCTCCCTGATGGCTATACAGTATACCAATACAGCAGTTGCATCTACCATAATGGCTACAACCCCCATAATAATTCTGATTCCATATGTCCTGCTTTACAAGAAAAAGATTACTTTCATAGAGGTATTGGGAGCGGTGCTCAGCGTCGCCGGAGTATCATTGTTTTTCCTTTAATTACTTAAAGAGTCTGCGGACAAGGGCCGGAATGTCCTGTATCTCTTCTATTTTAATGCCACCTGTTTTTACCCCCTTGCCAGCCGGTTTGCCAGAGGGTTTGTTAAATGAGGAGATGAATATTCTTTCGAAACCAAGCTTTTCTGCTTCGGCAATACGGCGTTCTACCTGACTAACCGGACGGATCTCTCCGCTGAGCCCTACCTCAGCGGCAAAGCAGATGCGGGGCGAAATAGAAAGGTCGAAGTTGGACGAGAGAATTGCACAGATAACCGCCAGATCGCAAGCCGGGTCAGAGACTCTCAAACCGCCGGCCATATTGAGAAAGACATCCTTTGCAGAAAGCCGAAATCCGGCCCTCTTTTCCAGAACTGCCAGAAGCATGTTCATCCTTCTGACATCGAAACCTGTTGCCGACCTCTGCGGTGTCCCATATGCAGCGGTGCTCACAAGTGCCTGTGTCTCTATTAAAAAGGGACGGGTTCCATCCAGCATTGCAGCAACGGCAATACCTGAGAGATCCTCCTGATGCATAGGAATAAGCATTTCGGAAGGGTTGCTCACTTCGCGCAATCCGCTGTTTATCATTTCGAAGATAGCTAATTCATCTGTGGAACCAAAACGGTTCTTTATACTTCGTAAAATCCTGTATGCATGGCGAGTGTCCCCTTCGAACTGTAGAACCACGTCTACGATATGTTCCAGAACTTTGGGCCCTGCAATACTCCCGTCTTTAGTAATATGCCCGATTAATATTGTAGGAGTATTTGTCTCCTTCGCATATTTTAGAAGCATGGCGGCACACTCGCGTACCTGCGAGACAGAACCGGGAGAACTTTCAAGAGCCTCGGAATATATAGTTTGTATGGAGTCGATGATAATCAACTGGGGACGGGTCTCATTAGCCCTGTTTACAATATTTTCCAAAAGAGTCTCGCTCAGGATCAGACAGTTGTTGTCGTCTCCTCCAAGCCGTTGGGCACGGAGCTTAATCTGCTTAGGACTCTCTTCTCCAGACACATAAAGGGTAAGCATATCGGGACAGTGAAGGGGAATCTGAAGCGACAAAGTAGACTTGCCTATCCCCGGTTCACCTCCTATCAGAATCACAGAGCCCCCCACCAAGCCTCCACCAAGAATTCTGTCTAGTTCCCGGTTACCGAGGGAAATTCTATGCTCTTCTGAGAAGCTGATTTTTGAAAGAGGCTCCGGTTTAGGATTCTGTGACGGCAAAAAACTTATCCCTCTGATTCCGCTGCCATTGGAACCCTCCTTGCTTATTATCTCCTCCTGCATTGTGTTCCACTCGCCACAGGCAGGACATCTGCCCAACCACTTTGCACTCTCGTTTCCGCAAGATGTGCAGAACCACGCTTTCTTAATCTTTGCCACCTCGGTATACCTTTTTTATATACAAATATATGGAAAATTGGTTACTAAATTCTATTATCTTTGTAAGCAAACTTAACAATATGAAAAAATTATCAGTACCTATCTTAACACTGCTTCTTGCCATTTCCCCGGCACTTTACGGGCAGGATAACCAGTACAATCAGGCTATAATTAATAATCTGGAAGAATATGCAAAGAAGGTCCGGCAGGAGTGGGAAATTACCGGAATAGCAATTTCGGTGATGAAGGATGGGGTACTGATCTATGCTAAA
>JBAYMP010000042.1:0-19687 GCA_041663505.1 Bacteroidales bacterium
AATGTTATTAAGTCTGGACTGAAGCATCTTCTTTCTTATGGGGACAGTCTTATCTGTAAACAGGATGCCGTCTAAGTGGTCTATCTCGTGTTGAACCATACGACAGGCGAAGTTGTCAAATATCTCTTTCCTATTGACAAAATCTGTATCGTAGTACGAAACCGTAATAACTTTCGGCCTTACAACCGAAGCGTGAATTTCCGGAATGCTGAGACACCCCTCGCTAAACTCGATTTCCTCGGAACTCTCCTCCAAAATTACAGGGTTTATCATTGCCCGTTTGAAATCTTTTAAGAGTGGATACTCTTCCGACAACAAAGAGCCATCAACAATAATAAGTCTTATGGAGCGACCTACCTGAGGAGCAGCCAAACCTACCCCGTCTGCCTTTTTCATTGTTTCCCACATATTGGAGACAAGAATTTTCAATTCCGGCTTTAACTCCTCGTTTTTAACATCAATTTCTTTTGCTTTCTCTCTCAATATCTCAGCACCGTATAAAAATATTGGTAGTATCATATCAATAAAAACAGTTATTAATTTAAATTGTTTCTGTCATTTCTGTCTAAGTAGGTCTGCAAAATGATTGCCGCACTTACTTTGTCCACCAAACCCTTTTCCCGTCTGTCCATTTTTTTAACTCCTCCATCTATCATTGCTCTTAGTGCAAGTTGTGATGTGAACCTTTCATCTTCTAATTTAACAGGGATTTGCGGAAAATGTTTTTTTAAAAGGTTTAGGAACTGGTCCACAAACTTCGCCGCCTCTGAGGGTTTGTTGTTTAGATTCATCGGATAGCCCACTACTAAAAGAGAGATGCTCTCCTTTTGGGTATAATTTTTGAGGTATTCGATAATGGAAGCAGCAGGAACAGTCTCCAGACCGGATGCAAAAATACCGAGGGGATCGCTCACAGCAACTCCAACTCTCTTTCTACCATAATCTATACCTATGATTCTTCCCATTGTGCAAAGTTAGTTTTTTTTTAGTACTTTTGAAGTTTACTTTTTCATTATGCCAAGACTATTTTCATACAAGGATTTTGCAGACGGAAGTGACAAGGTTCGCCTTTATGCAGACAAACATAGCCCTATTGTCATTTGTGAAAAAGAGGCTACAAGAAACAAACCTTTTAAGGTTAAAGTAAGAATTGGAAAAACAATCAAGCATCCGAACGCTCCTGACCACCACTATGAATATATTCAATTATGGAACTTAGAGACACTTATTGGCGAGATTAGATTACAGAGAGCCAGTTACGGAGACCAACCGGTATATATTGAGGCAGATTTTACATTTATTCCGAAAATTAGCTTAAGGCTCACTGCGACCGCCTATTGCAACAAGCACGGGCTTTGGCAAAGTGAAGAGGTTTTCGTTCCGGTAAAGGATGAGCAGATCCAAATAAAATAAAAAAATGGCAAGAAATAAAAAGGAGAAGAAAAAGAAACTGAGAAGTAAATACCGTTTTTCTATCTTTAACGACACCTCTCACGAAGAACTTTTCGTTTTCCGTGCAAACGGCTTAATGATGCTTCTAAGCATCTGTTTGGCAATAATATTTATAACTATTTCCGTGACAGTGCTAATCTCATATACCCCTCTGCGTGAGTTTATTCCGGGTTATCCAAATGCGCAAACCAGAAGAGCCATTGTTCAGAATGCACTAAAGGTAGACTCTTTGGAACAGGCTGTAAAGTTATGGGATTTTCAGCTGAACAACATCCAGAGAATTGTTACCGGTCAGAAACCTATGGAACTTGAGAATATTTCGGCGACTAACGATACCAAAAAAACGATTATTCTTAAGCGTACAGGGTCCAAAGAGGACTCCCTTCTGAGAGAAGAGGTGATCAAACAGGAGCAATTTAACCTGGGGACAAAAAGAAATCAGATTGAACAGATAGAGGGTTTACACTTTTTCCCACCTGTAAAGGGGATTATTTCCGATGGGTTTAACCTTGCAACCAACCATCCATATCTGGACATAGCCGCCCCTACCAACGCCGTGGTCACTGCAGTTCTGGACGGAACTGTCATAATGGCAAACTGGACGGATGAAACAGGTTTTACAATCCAGATACAACACAGTAACGATCTTATCTCAATATACAAACACAACTCCAAACTCTTGAAAAAAACGGGAGATAAGGTAAAAGCCGGTACTGCGATTTCGCTTGTCGGCAACACTGGTGAATTGAGTACAGGATCCCACCTCCATTTTGAATTATGGCATAAAGGTGTTGCTATTGATCCTGCAAAGTATATCAAATTTTAATTTTGATATTGGATGAAACGAAGAATTGCCATTTTAGGTTCTACCGGATCAATCGGCACCCAAGCTCTGGATGTGATATCCAAACACCGGGATATGTTCGAAGTTGAATGCCTTACCGCCAATTCAAATGCCGAGCTTCTTATTCGTCAGGCAAAAAATTTCAATGTCAATTCCGTAATCATTGCAGACGTAAACAAGTACAAACAAGTATTTGACGCCCTGGATCCTCTTGACATAAAAGTTTTTACCGGTATCAAATCTATTTCGGACATAGTCTCGGGAGATAACATAGATATGGTCCTGACCGCGATGGTTGGTTTTAGCGGATTGGGTCCTACTATTGCTGCAATAAAGACCGGTAAAGCAATTGCACTGGCAAACAAGGAGACATTAGTGGCTGCCGGTTCGATAATAATGAAGTTGGCAAAAGAGTATGGAGCAGCTATTATACCTGTTGATTCCGAACACTCTGCAATTTTCCAGTGTCTTCAAGGAGAAAAAGCAACAGTGGAGAAGATAATTCTTACAGCTTCCGGCGGACCTTTCTTCAGGAAAACCACAGAGCAGATTGCCTCTGCAACTGTTGAGGAGGCACTTAACCATCCTAACTGGAGTATGGGAACAAAGGTTACAATCGACTCTGCAAGTATGATGAACAAGGGGCTGGAGCTAATAGAAGCCCATTGGCTTTTTAATATGGATCCTTCAAAAATAGAGATTGTAATTCATCCCCAGTCTATTGTCCATTCTATGGTTCAATTTTCCGATGGCTCCGTAACCGCTCAAATGAGCAGTCCGGATATGAGGCTGCCTATCCAGTATGCACTCTCTTATCCGTTTCGATTAGATCTTGACACAAAGAGGCTGAATTTTGCCGATCTGCACACACTTGAGTTTCACAAACCCGACCTCACAAAATTTCCTTGTTTACGCATTGCCTATGAGACAATTGAGAAAGGAGGCAACTATCCTTGTGCTTTGAATGCTGCTAATGAAGTTGCCGTTCAGTTTTTTCTTTCCGGTAAGATTCCTTTTACCGCCATTCCAAAAATCATTGAGGATGTATTATATGGAATAGAGTTTGTTGCAGATCCCTCAATAGAAAATATTTATAAAACAGACAAACAGGCCCGTGAGTTGGCCTTCAAGATTAAATTAAATTACTAAAATGGAAATTATTTTAAAAGTTTTGCAAGTTATAGTAGCTCTCTCCATACTTGTTATTGTACACGAATTCGGTCACTTTGTTTTTGCCCGTATTTTCAAAATCAGGGTAGAGAAGTTCTACCTCTTTTTCGATCCCTGGTTTTCACTTTTCAAGTACAAACCCAAAGGGAGTGAAACAGAATATGGTATTGGATGGCTCCCTCTTGGCGGTTATTGCAAAATTTCCGGAATGATTGATGAATCTATGGATAAGGAGGCGCTTAAGGAGGAACCTAAGCCTTGGGAGTTCCGTAGCAAACCCGCCTGGCAAAGGTTTTTGGTAATGTTTGGAGGGGTCTTTTTTAATTTCATTCTGGCAATACTGGTCTACTCCTCTACTCTGTTTACCTGGGGAGAAGAGTATTTGAAGAATAAAGATGCCGTCTATGGTGTACAGTGTAACGATCTGGCCCTTGAGATAGGATTCAGAAACGGCGACAAGGTTATATCGGTAGATGGTACCACCATAGACAAATTCCAGAGCATCCAGATAGATATTGCAAGAAATCAGGCGAAATCTGTAATGGTTTTAAGGGCTGACGACTCTGTTATTATAAATATTGATCCTCAATATATTCCGGCTATTCTTAACACTCCGGGAATGTTCTCACTTCGGTTTCCATTTGAAATAATGAGTGTCCCGGACAGCTCTGTCAACTATAATGCCGGACTCTTACCGGGAGACAGGATTGTTGGGATTGATTCCCTCCAGGTGTTTGTAGTACAAGACATTCAGCCAATTTTGCGGGCTCACAAAGGTGATACTCTTAATATTACAATAAACCGAAGCGGTATATTGTCAGAAAAATCGCTGGCGGTTGACTCTCTTGGCCGGTTAGGTGTAATTTTGAATAGTGATATTAAGAAGTTCTTTAATGTTACTGCAATAAATTACTCTTTGATCTCTGCATTGCCCGCCGGGGCATCTAAAACCGTCTCCACACTCAGCAACTATGTAAAAGAACTCGGTCTGATGTTCTCACCAAAAACAGAGGCATATAAATCTGTAGGAAGCTTTATTGCTATAGGAAACATCTTTCCTTCATCCTGGGACTGGGAGATTTTTTGGAATATAACAGCATGGCTGTCAATAATGCTCGGAGTTGTCAATCTCCTTCCGATTCCTGCATTAGATGGAGGTCACATCCTCTTTTTACTATATGAGATTGTAACCAGAAGAAAACCGAGCGACAAGTTTCTGGAATATGCACAAATGTTGGGAATGCTGTTCCTGTTTTTAATAATGTTCCTTGCTTTTGGAAATGATATTTACAGGCTCTTTAAATAAAAGAATTATGCGAAGTTCAATTTTTCTGCTAACCTTAGTTGTGGGAGTAATATTGACTTCCTGCTCCGGCAGACCTCAGCTGATGCCGAACATAAGTGGCAAAGCCGGTGAGGTCGTTGTCGTGATCAACAAAGGTGACTGGGAGAGTGATCCCGGTATTGCTCTTCGTTCTGTATTGGCAGTAGATTTTCCTTATCTTCAACAGCGGGAACCTCTTTTCACTCTCATAGATATCCCCGAAAATGCTTTTTCAAGTATTTTTCAGACCCATAGAAATATTGTTATTTTAAAGATTGTTCCTAATCTTAAAGAGGCTAAGATTGTTTACCAAGAGAATGTCTGGTCGGCTCCTCAGATTGTTGTAACAATCTCCTCTCCAACTACCAAGGATGCTGCAGATATTATTCTAAAAGAGAGCGGCAAGCTTTCGGATGCAATTCTCTCGGCAGAGAGGAACAGGATTATTGATAATTCGAAAAGGTATGAAGAGAAGAGTCTGAGAGCAGGTATAGCCTCGATTTTCGGAGGGTCACCCTATTTTCCTAAAGGTTACAATATGAGAAAAAAGACAGATAATTTTATTTGGATCTCTTATGAAACAACCTACACTAATCAGGGTGTGTTCGTTTACAGATACCCCTATGCAGACTCAACCGACTTCAGACTTGAGAACCTAATTAACAAAAGGAATGAAATTCTGTTCGATAATGTTCCCGGGCCACTTGACAACACCTATATGACAACCAATCTGTTAACAGATTCGGGTATGAGACGGATAAAATTTAACAACCGAAACTTTATAGAACTAAGAGGCCTTTGGGAGGTTCAGAATGACTTTATGGGCGGACCTTTTGTGGATCACATCTTTTTGGACAAAGAGAGTAGGAATATTATTGTCCTTGAGGCTTTTGTTTACGCACCCAGGTACGATAAAAGAAACTATCTTCGCCAGGTAGAGTCCATTATCTATTCTTTTGAGTTTTTCTAATAAATTTTTGGAACTAAAATATTAATTTCTACCTTTGCACTCCCAACACCAAAACGGTGAGTTTTGATGCGGTCGGTTCGTCTAATGGTTAGGACTCAAGATTTTCATTCTTGCAATAGGGGTTCGATTCCCCTACCGACTACAGGAAAAAATAAAAATTAGATATGGCAAATCACGCATCAGCAGACAAGCGCGCTCGCCAAAGCGAAAAACGCAAGGTGCATAACAAGTATTATGCAAGAACTACCCGTAATGCTATCAAGGCTTTACGTAACACTACTGACAAGGCAGCTGCGGAGGCTTTACTACCTAAGGTCTCTTCAATGTTAGATAAATTAGCTAAAGTTAATATTATCCACGCTAACAAAGCTTCGAATTTAAAAAGCGGTATAGCTGCTTATGTTAACAAACTATCGTAAATTTTACGTATTGTCATCAAGATATTAAAAAGCTTCTCAATCTTTGAGGAGCTTTTTAATTTTATACTATGAACAAATTATCAATCAAACAGTGGCAACAGGAGGAGAGGCCGAGAGAAAAACTTAGAGCGAAAGGGGCAAATACGCTTAGTGACGCCGAACTTTTAGCAATTATCTTAGGTTCCGGAACAACGAATGAAACAGCTGTGGATGTTGCCAGAGATCTGATCTCTTCAAGCGGAAACAGTCTAAGGGAGCTTTCGAAACTCCCAATAGAAAAGTTGCTCGAGAAAAAGGGAATTGGGCCGTCGAAAGCCATATCCATTGCAGCCATTTTCGAAATCGCAAGAAGGTTTGCATCCACCGAGGTAAAGACGTTAACTCAGATCCAATCTTCTACATACGCTGCAAAAATTATCAGTCCTATACTAAGGGATCTCTCCCACGAGGAGTGTTGGGTTATGTATCTTAACAGGGCAAATAAGTTGATTTCCAAGGAGCGGCTCAGCAGCGGAGGAGTCTCAGCAACTGTTGTTGATGTAAAAATTGTCATTAAGAATGCGCTGGAAAAGCTTGCCAGTTCCATTATCCTGATTCATAATCACCCATCGGGCAACCCAAAACCAGGCGAGAACGACAAAGTTCAGACAAGGCTTCTCAAGGATGCTGCAGCTCTTTTTGATATATCGCTTTTGGATCATCTTATAATTGCAGGAGACGAATATTTTAGCTTTGCAGACGATGGGATAATGTGATTATTTTATACCTTTGGCGCAGATATCTTCAATAAAGCTATGAAAATAATAAATCTGGGGGATAAAAATTCGGTACTAAACAATTTCATCGCAGAAATCAGAGATCATGTCATTCAAAAAGATAGTATGCGGTTTCGCAGAAACCTGGAGAGAATAGGCGAAATTTTTGCGTATGAAATAAGTAAGGTTTTAGCCTATAGTGAAAAGAGCGTCCAGACACCCCTCGGAATTGCTACTTGCAAAACTACAGAAGAAGAGATTGTTATCGCCAGTATAATGCGGGCTGGCCTTCCGCTTCACACCGGCATGCTTAGCTATTTCGACAAAGCTCAGAATGCCTTTGTTGCCGCATATCGCAAGTATGGCAAGGATAATAAATTTACTATCCAGATAGAATATGCCAGTACCCCCACAGTAGAGGGCAAAGTACTGATTCTGGCAGATACTATGCTCGCTACAGGTTCTTCTGTAGTTCTTGCCTATAATAAGTTGTGTGATAACGTAAAACCAAAATCCACTCATCTTGTATGCCCCATTGCAAGTGTAGACGGTATTGAATATTTATCCAAGCATTTGCCTCACAAAGACACTACTCTGTGGGTAGGTGCGATAGATGAAGAGCTTACAATAAAGTCCTATATCGTTCCCGGTCTTGGAGATGCAGGAGATTTGGCTTACGGAAGCAAGCTTTAGAGATTTATTTTGAAAATACAAGTTCCCCCCCGACAAAGGTCATCAAAACCTTTGCATACGGTACGTCAAACTCCGGAACAGTCATAATATCCCTGTCCAGGACAACGAAATCGGCATATTTACCCGGTTCAATGCTGCCTTTAACTTTCTCCTCAAAGGAGGCTTTAGCTGCCCATATGGTCATAGACCTTAGAGCATCTTCCTTGCTCAATGCGTTCTCCATCTGGAAACCCTTATCCGGAATAAAATCCAGGTTTTTTCTATATACAGCAGCAAAGAATGTGTATACCGGGTTAACCTGTTCTATTGGGAAGTCCGTTCCACTCGGGAGCCAACCCAGTTGGTTCAACAGATCATGATAGATGTAAGCATCTTTAATCCGGTTCCCTAACCGCTCATCTGCCCAAAGCATATCGGAGGTAGCGTGAGTGGGCTGTATCGATGGCACAACCGAATACCTTTTAAAGAGCGCAAGATCTTGTGGTTTAATAATCTGAGCATGTTCTATTCTCCATCTCAGATCATTTCCCTCTTTAAGAAATTTGGAGTATACCCTCAAAGCCTCTCTGTTTGCTGCGTCTCCAATGCAGTGCGTAGCCACCTGAAATCCGTGATCAAATGCCCATTTACAGTAATTTTCAAACTGTTGAGATGTTCCAACATGTATTCCACGGGTACCGGGCATATCGGAATATGGCTCAACCAGCAGGGCTCCTCTGGAGCCTAAAGCACCATCTACATACAATTTTAATGTTGAGACTCTTAGACGGCCATTGATGAACGGTTTCTCAAAGTACCGAATATTCTCGTCGCTTGCTGTCAGCCAAACATCCATGCGTATCTTGAGCTTTCCGTCATTCTGCATGGAATCTATAAGTAAGATTTTTGAGAGTGGCTCTTCTGCATCTGAAACAGATGTGATTCCATATTTAAAGCATTCGCTTTGTGCAGCAAATAGTATTGATTTTGCCCTTTCTCCAACTGCCTGTGGTACAGAGTTTTTAAACCTGTCGGCACTCTTTTCCAAAAATACACCCTGAAATTTGCCATTTTTCATAAGAGCTTCCCCCGGTGCAACAGAAGAGTCTCCCGGTTTGATACCCAGCCTCTTTATGGCTGCATCATTAACTATTACCGCGTGAAAATCTATACGGGTGAGGAGTACCGGCACATCCGGAAAAAGTTGGTTAAGCTTTTCATTTGACGGAAACTCTTTATTATTCCATAAATTCTGATCCCAACCCTCCCCTACAAGATATTCGGAAGGTTTCTGTTCATATGATTTTTTAAGTTTGTCCAAAATCTCTTCAAATGATTTTGCACCCCTTAGGTCAATTGTCTGTAACCCCTCGCCCATACCGTAAAAGTGACAGTGAGCGTCATTGAAACCGGGGTAAAGAGGAGCACCCTCCAGGTCTGCAATTGTTTCCGACCTATAGTTGTTCAATATCTGATCATCACTTCCCGTTGCCAGGATGATGCCATCTTTTACAGCAATGGCGCTGCATTTGGAGAATGCCGAATCTACAGTATATACCTCTCCGTTGATTAAAATCAGATCTGAATTTTCCTTCATATCACAGCCAAAGATTAGAGAACTTAATACAAGTCCCGTAAATAATTTTTTCATTGTAAAGTCTGGTTATAGCTCTTTCCTAAGTCTCGCAATGGGTATGTTGAGCTGTTCTCGGTATTTTGCAACGGTTCGCCTGGCAACTCTGTAACCCTTCTCATTTAACACAGTCACAAGTTCCTCATCTGTAAGAGGGTACTTTTTATCCTCCACATCTATACTCTCTGCCAGTATATTTTTTATCTCGCGTGTAGATACCTCTTCTCCATTCTCTGTCATCAGCCCCTCCGAGAAAAAATATTTGAGCGGATATATTCCGAAGTGAGTCTGAATATATTTACAATTGACCACTCTGGAGATGGTTGAGATATCCAACCCTGTTTTTTCCGCTATGTTTTTCAGTACCATTGGTCTAAGCTTGGTCTCGTCCCCTTCTATAAAGTACTCTTTCTGAAACTCTATTATAGCATTCATTGTATTCTGAAGAGTATTGTGACGCTGTTTTATTGCCTCAATAAACCATTTGGCAGAGTCTAATTTCTGCTTTACAAATGTTGCCGCCTCTTTACCGGCCCGGCTGCCTGACTGCGAAGAGCTCATCAGCAGATCTGCATATCTTTTGTTCACCTTTAGTTCCGGCACTGAGAATCTCGGCATTGTCATTATAAGTTCTCCATCCTTGTATTCAAGCAAAAAGTCGGGTATGACCTGTTGGGCCTGATCTGTGTACGAATCGTTTATCTGCCCTCCCGGTTTCGGATTCAGCCTCACAATTTCATCAATAGCCCCTTTCAACTGCTCTTCTGTGATTGAGAGCTTAGCCATTATTCTGGGATAATGTTTTTTTGTAAATTCACTGAAGTATTCCGAGAGAATCTTCTCTGCTATTTTCTGTTCCGTAGTCTGGCTCTTGGCTCTGATCTGGAGTAAAAGACACTCCTGTAAGTTACGGGCACCTATGCCAACCGGTTCAAACTCCTGAATCTTTGTTAGAATCCACTCCAATTCCTCCTCATTTGTTTCAACACCTTGCCTGAAGACTATATCATCCGAAAGTGATTCAAGGTCTCTTCTTAGGTAACCGTCATCATCCAGACTGCCAATAATAAAATTAGCAATAGTCTTGGATCTTGCATCTAATTGACTGTATCCTAATTGAGAAATAAGACTTTGATGAAAGCTCTCTTGAACAGAAAAGATATTGTATTGGGGTTTAAGATCTTTCCCTTGATTATTTGCATAAAGCTTGTAAGATGGAATCTGATCGTCTGAATTATATTCACTAAGAGATACATTGCCTACAGTCCCCTCTTCCTCCTCCTCTTTATCGTTCGCTTCGTCCAAAACCGGATTCTCCTCAAGCTCCTTTTTTATTCTCTGTTCCAACTCCAAGGTAGGAAGCTCCAACAACTTAATTGTCTGAATTTGTAGTGGTGAGAGCTTTTGTAATAACTTCTGTTGTAAACCTTGTTTTAACATATTTTGGGAGCGTTTATGCAAAGATATGATTTTTATTTAACTTCGTATGTTACAAAATGGCTTTATCTATGGGCGAAATTCATAATGTTCTCAATGTTGATATTGGCTCTGTTTTAGGTTCCAAGAACCCTAAATTACTAAAAGTTATCCCCAAATTTGTTATCCGATTGATGGAAAAACTTATCCATCAGAACGAGATTAACTTTATACTTGAAAACTTCGGTCATCTTGAGGGTGTCGACTTTGCTTCGGCTGCACTAAAACATCTTAAAGTATGCTATCAGGTTCACGGACTGGAGAAGATAAATAAGAACCGCAGATACATCATAGCATCCAACCACCCATTGGGAGGGTTGGACGGTATCATACTGATGGAGATATTCGGGAATGCTTTCAACAATGAGATCAAATTTGTTGTCAATGATCTATTGATGTATATAGAGCCGTTAAGACCAATTTTTGTTCCCGTCAATAAATACGGGCGTCAGAGTGTGGAGATTGCAACACAAATCCACGATGTATATAACTCTAATTATCAAATACTTAATTTCCCCGCAGGTCTGTGTTCGAGAATGATAGGCGGCAAAATTCAAGATCTGGAGTGGAAAAAAAGTTTTCTTAACCAGGCAATAAAGTACGAAAGAGATATAATCCCCGTCTTTTTCGAAGGAAAAAATTCCGGATTCTTTTATAGATTTGCCAACCTAAGAAAGGCCCTCGGTATAAAATTCAATTTTGAACTCATTCTCCTTCCTCATGAGATGTTCAGGCAAAAGAGGGGAAAATTCGAAATTTTTGTAGGTGACCCTATCCCGTTTGAGAAATTTTCTCACGAGGGTAATGCAGCCACCTGGACAGATTTTGTCAGGGGAAAAGTTTACTCTCTAAAACCAAAATTATGGAACCAATAATTCAACCTGTAGACAGAAAGCTCATTATAGAAGAGTTGACAAGTGATAAGTTTATACGAAATACCCGTAAGGGTGACAATAAACTATATGAAGTGACTGCTCATAATGCTCCTCATACAATGTGTGAGATAGGCCGGTTAAGGGAGATCTCCTTCCGTGTATCCGGTGGAGGTACCGGCAAGGCTGTGGATATAGACGAGTTTGATATCCATATAAAGACTCCCTATAAACAACTTATTGTCTGGGACCCAAAAGATCAGGAGATTATTGGTGGTTACAGGTACATTCAATGTGCCGGACTGGATATTGAGCAAATGGCAACAAGGGAGTTGTTCAACTTTTCCAATGAATTTATAAAGGATTACCTGCCATTTACAATTGAGCTTGGGAGGTCCTTTATTCAGCCGAACTATCAGAGCACTAACATCAAAAGGAAGGGTCTCTACGCCTTAGACAACCTCTGGGACGGTCTTGGCGCATTGGTTTTGAGATACCCCAAGGTAAAATACTTTTTTGGCAAAGTAACAATGTATACCTCATATAATTTAAGAGCACGAAATACTCTGTTGAATTTTCTGAACAAGTTTTTCCCCGATGAAAAATGCCTTGTAACACCTATCAAATCTTTGGGTTTCGACTCAGCTAACCTCTACTATAAAGATCTCTTCAGTACCGATGATTATAAAGAGGCCTATAAAATATTATCAAAGGAGGTACGCACCTTGGGAGAAAATATCCCACCGCTCATTAACTCCTATATGAACCTCTCTCCCTCTATGAAGGTTTTCGGAACTGCTATAAATGAGAGTTTCGGCGGCGTGGAGGAGACCGGCATACTTGTAAATATATCCCATATATATCCAGAGAAGATTGAAAGATATATTACGCCGCTTATCAGGCTTGCCTCAAAATTCCAGCCTAAATGGTGGAAATCTCCAAAAGACTCAGGTGTAAACAGGAAAACAAAGAATAGAAACAAACGAAAGAAAACTAAAGGGGAGGAAAATTAATTGTCTCCTTCACTAAAAATGCGGATGGAAATTCAGGCTCTATTCGTTTCATCAACATCATAGCCTCCGACTTTGTCCTGAAGTCCCCGACAGTAACCTTAAAGTAGGGAGTGTCATATGTCCAGTAGGCAGGCACATCCGGATAACTTGCAGAAAAACTGCTTTTAACGCCCAAGGAATGAACCCTGGCGGACTGACTGTTGTCAAAGAAAATCCTGACTCTGTAACCGGAGATCCTTTTATTTGAAGCTAAAGAAATATGGTTATTGAATGCAGTTTTAAGATCGTCTGTCTGTTCGATATTAATCTTGTTGGAATATGGTCCGCTCTCATGCAGAATCAGAAATATATCTTTTTTAAAATATGCAGAATCCAAAAGAGGAGTTTTCACAATAGATGTATCCTGTAGTATCACCTCCTCCTGAGCGTTGGTAATACTAAAAAAGAGAAGTGAAAACAAAAGTGTAAGTACCGGATATCTCATATTATTATAATCTGTTTACCAAGTGTTCAAGTGGTACATTCTTAAATTTGAATACTTTTTTATATCCCGAAGAGGTTTTTATTGTAATTTTTGCATCCAAATTAAAGTCCTCTATTCTCCAGCTTGATAAGTTCAGTCCCATAGAGAGAAGGGAAACCGGATCAAGCATATCCACTTTAATGGCAACGAGGTTAGATGTAACAGACCTGGAAGCAATTGTATCTGGTTTCATCAAACCTAATTGTGCGAAATTAACCCCCTCTTTTGTAATAAAACCCTCTGCGGAAGCTATTATCAGCGAAGAGTTGGTAGGATTGTCTATAAGGTATTCAAATGTGACATCTGCTCTGGAGGTATTCACAAGGTTAAACTTATTCAGTTTGATATTCTTAATGTCAACTTCGCTGAAATTTGTGCAGCTGGTAAACAACAAAGCCGAAAGTATTGTCAGAAATAGTAGTCTCTTCATTTTTAAAGCCGATTATCTGCAAAGGTATAAAAAAGCCTATATTTGCAGAATAATTTGTACTTAAATGACTAACAAATATTATTCCGTAAAGCCAATACTCGATAATAAGTTACCCCAAGTTTTAATTGAAACCTACGGGTGTCAGATGAATGTGAACGACAGCGAAGTGGTGCTCTCCATACTTCAGGCAAGCGGATACGCTCTCTGTGAGAAAATTGAACAGGCAGATTTAATTCTTGTTAACACCTGCTCCATCAGAGATAATGCAGAACAAAGAATCTGGGGCCGTCTGGAAAATTTTAAAGCTCTTAAAAAGAAGAAAAGGTCACTGATTGTAGGTGTTTTGGGTTGTATGGCAGAAAGGCTTAAAGAGGAGCTTCTCAGCCATCAGGTTGTAGATCTGGTGGCAGGACCAGATTCTTACAGGGAGTTGCCAAATCTTATCCGCTCCCTCACCTCTGGAGGCAAGCAGATTAACACTCTCTTGTCCCACGAGGAGACATATGCAGATATCTCCCCTGTAAGGATGGACAAAAACGGAGTTTCTGCTTTTATATCAATAATGAGAGGTTGTAACAATATGTGTTCGTACTGTGTTGTTCCGTATGTAAGGGGTGCTGAGAGAAGCCGCGATCCCAACAGTCTTGTTAAAGAGGCTAAGAATCTTTTTAACAACGGATATCGGGAGATAACTCTTCTTGGGCAAAATGTAGACTCATATCATTGGGTAAATCCCGAGAATCCCACTCACAAGGTCAACTTTGCCCAATTGCTGGAGATGGTTGCATTAATAGACCCTAAGCTTAGAATCAGGTTCTCTACATCTCACCCGAAAGATATGGCAAACTCAGTCCTGTATACCATGGCAATGTACCCGAACATCTGTGACCATATTCATCTGCCTGTGCAATCTGGCAGTGATTCCATACTTGAACGTATGAACAGGAAGTACACCCGTTCCGAATATCTGGAGAGGGTGGCAAAAATTCGTAAAGTTATCCCAAACTGCACCATCAGCACAGATATAATTGCCGGTTTCTGCGGTGAAACAGAGGCGGATCACCAGGAGACACTATCTATAATGAGGGAGGTTGGTTACTATACTGCCTTTATGTTCCAATACTCCGAGAGACCAAATACCAAAGCGGCGAGGCACTATCCGGATGATGTGCCCTCAGAGGTTAAAACCCGGAGGCTGAACGAAATCATATCTCTGCAGAACGAGTTGTCTTTAAAGAGCAACCGAGAGGATGTCGGAAAGGAGTTCGAAGTTTTGGTTGAAGGCTTCTCAAAACGCTCCAACAGTGAACTTTTTGGCAGGACATCACAGAATAAGGTCTGCATCTTCCCTGCAAGCGAACATAAAGTTGGGGATTATGTTATAGTAAAAGTTATCTCCTGCTCCTCTGCAACACTAAAAGGAATTGAAATAAAATAATCAAAAAACATAGAAAATGACAAAAATCAGAACAGTTTATGTAGGCAGCCTCATGACTGAGGCCGAACATTTAAAATCGGGCAGCAAATTGGTAACAGAGGCTCCTGAAGATAATAACGGAAAAGGAGAACACTTCTCTCCCACAGATCTCTTTGCAACCTCCTTCGGCTCGTGTATGCTCACAATTATGGGTATCGCCGCACAGGCTCACGGTTTTTCCATAGACGGAACCCGGATTGAGACCGAGAAAATAATGGGCGTCAATCCACGTAGGATAGCAGAACTTAAACTTGACATCTACTTCCCGAGAAGTGACTATACAGAAAAACAAATGCGTTTTATTGATGCTTCTGTCAAAACTTGTCCTGTTGCAAACAGCGTTCACCCAGACATTATTAAAAATATTACTTACCATTTCCCTGAGAAGTAGCACACAAATAGCACACGAAGGATACTATAAAAAAAGGTAGCGGCATGTACCGATGCCGGCAGTTGCTGAGTTTATGAGGGTTCCATCAGTACCCACTACCTTTAAAACAGAGTTTGATGTAAAGCTGACCTCCGCAGTAAATATATTACCGGTTGAGGGGCTTACGCCAACTCCGGAAAAATATGTACCGCTAAAAAGCTCTAAGACGTTTCTACTCGTTACATTCACAGAGTAAATGGATGCACTCTCGGCCATATATTGGTCGTTAAATGTTGTTTTATAAGTGAGAATGTTATCACCGGTAGCATCGCATGTTATGTAACCATCCATATTGTCTACAGGAACTATTACAACTGATGCCACAGATAAAGTCGCCGGATTTATTTGCACCAGTCCCTTTTCCGGGAAAGAGACCCAAATCATACCGTTTCTATCGGGTGCAAGATATTTTGCCGCACCTGTAATATTTGCGTCCCTTAAAGTTCCCACTAATGATATATTATTAATATTGCTGACATTAAATACTTTCACCCCCTCTCGTACAGCAACAAACAGTTTATTGCCATATAGGGTCAACCCCTCTGCATCGGTTCCTACTAAAACCTTTTTAACAAGTGCTTTTGTATTAATATCATATACAGCAATATAGGATTTATAAAACTCCCAGTAACCATTTTCGTTGACATTGTATTCACTGCCCCAATTTGTTACATATATATAATCAGACGACATGACTACATTTCTTGGAGATACCAGTCCGTCTGTAATAGTAGTTCCCTTGTCTACGCCAGTTTGTGCATCTATAAATATAATTTTGTCCGGATAGTTACATACCAGAACTGCCTCTTTATCTGAGGTTATCGTTCCGGAGATAATGGTTGCGCCGATTGAAACCCCATTTGCACTCTCGTAAACTCTGTTTTGGATTTGTTTTGTATTCTCATCATAAAGAGAGATGCTGGCAGACTGTTCGGTATAGTTGCCTTGATTAATTACTATCACCTTGCCGTCGGACAGGATTGTAATATCTGGGTCATCTTTGGAACAGGATAAAAGAGAGATTGCAATAAATGCGGGGATAATAAATTTCAATAAGTTGCTTTTCATTATATTCAATTTTTAATGTTAATAATTTCTGATTCTCTAAAATTTCCACTGAAGTGATATCTGGTAGTTCCTTCCGGGCATTGCATAAAATTTTACATTCTGATAGTGAACATCAAATATGTTTTTGATTACTCCGTTAGCTGTAATCTCCTTTCCGAACAGTTTGAAACTGTAAGTTGTTCCTAAATCGGAAAGCAGGTAAGAGGGAAGAACATCGTACAGATCAATAGTTGTCCTCTCCCCCGTAAAATATAGTCCGCTATATAACGACAAACCCTTATGATCAGCTTTTAAAGTTATCCTCCAGGAGTGTTTAGGTTGATATGCAAGTTGTTGGTCAATAGCTGGATCCTCGGTCCAGTTTGCCTTTACCATCCGTACATTTGTATATGTGTAACTATAATTGAGAGCCAGCTTCCAATCAGAAATATTCCCCGATAATCTTGCTCCGGCCTCGGCACCACGTGAAAGTACTTCCGGAATATTCTGCGGCCTCCAGACTACACCTGCCGGCAACCATCTTATCCAGTTTTTCACTCTGCTTTGATACAGTGTACCAAACATATCAACGCTCCATCTGTCGAAAAATAAGCTGTAATCTACCCCCCCCTCCGTAGTAAAAGAGCTCTCGCTCTTCAGGTAAAGGTGTTCTCCTCCCCAGTAACGATCGTTTAATGTGGGTACTTTGCTGTTTTGGGAGAGTGAACCTCTTAAGGCAACTATCTGGTTCAAGCGGTTTAGCAGTATATATCTGGCATCCAATGAGGGCATTAAAGGAACATTTGCATTTGTTATCCTGGCATATCTTAACCCACCGGATATTGTCAACCTGGCTGAAGGCATATACCTGAACAAAGCATATAAATTAATCCGATCTTCCTTTGTTGAGTCTGCATAGGAATAAACCTTAGGCTTTATATACTCTGCAGATATACCTCCTTTAATTGTCAACAGGTTGAATCTGTACTCTGCATCCAACGAGCCCGATACTCTGTTCGTGGCAATTATGTCCTCCTTATACTTCTGATAATCATATGCGTAAGAAAGTTTTGCTCCATAAGAAAAATGTTCTTTTACAGCATTATAGTTGATGTTGACCTTAAGGTTCTCATCGTTAATTGACTCATAACTTTCCGGCCTGTCGTTCAATGAAACGGAGGGTTGAATCTCTCTGTGAAAGTTCAGATACAACAGGGTGGTTGAGAGGACAGATGAATCTCTGAATTTCTTAAAGATCTCCTGAAGCAGTCCATTGTTGTTGTATGCAGAGTTATTCAGATACTCTGTAGGTTTGCCTATCTTTGTGTTGTTAACAAAAGAATAGTTGTTCTTTGCCGTCGAGTACAAAATAGCAGTTCTGCTCTCCACCGTTTTCCCGGCATATCTTAAGGTGGCACCCTCAAAAAAGGAGTTAAAGCTACCGGCAGAGAGAAGAATATCTCCGTGAAGCCCTCTCTCCCACTTTGGCCGGGTATTGAGCTGAATACTTCCTCCTATAGATCCGTTTCCGTATAGAGCAGAATTTCCGCCGATGTGAATTTCCATTGCATCAAAAAAGTAGAGAGGAATATGTGAAAAATCTGTTTGTCCCATTGTCGGTACGGCGAGATTTTGCCCATTCCAGTCAACTGTTGTGTGTGAAGAGGATGTACCCCTGACCGACAGGAATGCCCCCATACCCTTGCCATATTCCTTGACATATACGGCGTTTTCCTGCTGGATAAACTCAGCTAAGGAGCAGGCCTGCATTTTAGCCAGACACTCTTGTGATACCAGTATGATATTGGTTCCCGCAGAGAATTTTCTGTTGGAAAGCGAGATTTGTTTTGAGGAACCTTTCACCGTTACGACGTTCAGCCACTTTCCGGCACGGGGTACAATTGAATCCTGATGTGGAACAACTACATCACGCTGTTGCGCCATGGCTCCGTTTATAAAGTCAAAATTCAGTAATACAACAATAAATACAAATGCAGAAAGTCTTTGCATCGCTCTTTTTCTCCCGAAAGTTCGATTAATAAGTTTTGTTCAAAAGCAGGTTTTCTGACTTCGCTTTTATATCTTTCGCCTTCCCACCATTATTGGCAGTGGCTTACGGAAGATAACCCTGTTGGGCAAGCATTACAGCAGCGGGTACTGTCCCCGAATTTCACGAGGTTCCCTATCTGATGAACATTACAAATGTATACCATTTATTTTAGAAAGAAAAATTTATTATCTTTGTTTATGTTAAAATTATTCAAATCCTTCTTTTTTGTTGCCATGGCTATGCTGGCACTATCCTGTGCAAAGCAGGAGCCAAAGGTGGAATTAAATTTCACTCAGTACACCCTGGACAATGGCCTTAAGGTTATTCTCCACGAAGATCACTCAGATCCATTGGTTGCCCTTGCTATTCAATACCACGTAGGGTCGGGCAGGGAAAAACCAGGTAAGACCGGTTTTGCTCATTTCTTTGAACATATGTTGTTCCAACGTTCGGAAAATCTTCCGAGAAACGCATTCTTCCAGAATATTGCCAAAATGGGTGGCAATTTTAACGGATCAACCAATTCGGATGGTACAAACTATTATGAAGCTGTTCCCCGGGATGCCCTCGAAAAGATTCTATGGATGGAATCGGATCGTATGGGATTCTTTATAAACACAGTCACTCAAGGTGGTTTGGAAAGAGAGATCGATATTGTTTCTAACGAAAAACGCCAGAACTACGATAGCCAGCCTTATGGATACTCAAGCATTATTACGGCTAACGAGATGTTCCCTGCCGGCCATCCGTACAGTTGGACAACCATCGGTGAAATAGCAGATTTGAAGAGTGCCACTCTTGATGATGTAAAAGAGTTCTATGGAAACTACTACGTTCCCAATAACGCGACATTGGTTTTGACAGGCGATTTCGATCTCAAGCAGACTAAAGAGTTAATTCAAAAATATTTCGGCGAAATTAGAAAAGGCGAAGATGTGCCTAAACCGGAAATTCAACCTCTCGAACTTAAAGAGGCCAAGAAGATCGTATGGGAAGATTCATACGCTAAATTGCCTCAGATTACTGTTTCATACCCGACAGTAGAGGCTTATAACAAAGATTCATACGCTCTTCAGTATTTTACTTCACTTTTTGCAAACGGCAAGAAATCGCCTCTCTATAAAGTTGTG